>NZ_LFJB01000011.1:0-70851 GCF_006658625.1 Bradyrhizobium sp. UNPF46 | reverse complement strand
GCGCCAAATTGGGCCGCGCCTACCCCAAAATACCCGCCGAAGCGGTGCAAAAACAAAGAGTCAAAACCTCTGTGTCGAGGTACTAGTCGTACCACCGAGCGAACAATATGCATCACTGCGGCGACAACGTTCCGGACGGGACGCCATCACTTCCGATGTTAAACAAGATTGCGTTGGTCTTATAAGATGACAACGACGCGCCATTCAAAAAGCTGATGCCGGTAGCGTTCCCTGAGACAACACTGCTATTCACCAATACTGCAGAAGGAGGGCCATCGGACAGGATACCCGTGCCGGCATTGTTAACGAAGCTGGTGTGATCAACCATGATTCGACTGATCGAAGCTCCTTGTGCCGCGATAGCCCACAGTCCATTGCCGCTGTTTGCACTTGCCATGGTGTCACGGATAGTCATGTAAATTGCGCCGGTACCACCAGTACCATCTACTTTGACGCCGAAGCCATTTGTCTGAAGCTGAACGCGGTTTAGCGAAGCTTTTATTGTGTTGGCACCCGCGTTTTGCGCCCCGACGAGCACTCCGCCCCCAGTCGAGCCAAGTCCGTTGCCAGAAATCACCGTATCAGACACCGAGAGTCGAGAGCTGCTGTTTGGTACGAACTGGATGCCAGTTCCAGCCCCGCTGAAATTCTTGATTACACAATTTTGGACATTGAGACCGACCCCGGCCAGAAAACGAATTCCATTGAGGCCGGTGCCGGCGCCGTCGATGACGAGACCGCGCAGGTTGACAAGATCGTTTGGCCCAGCGTTGACGATGACGCCGTTCGTGCCGGATGCCAGGATGCCTGCCTCACCCGCGCCGTCATTCGTGATGCTGATCGATTTAGTAATGGTGACTGTACCAAAGCCGCCAGGATCAAGGACACTGATTTCGCCCCCGGCGGCCGTCTTAGAGATCGCTCCGGCGAATGTCTTACAAGGAGCTGTGCGGCTGCACGGGTTAACGTCGTCGCCTACTCCCGACACCCAAGTTCGCGTTGCTTGGGCCTGCGCCGGATGGCTGGATAGAAATCCTAAGCTGATAGTGGATACAAAAACGAGCAGGGAGAAATGCCTCATGGTTGACTTCTCCAAAATGAACACCTCAGCAACTATAAGATGTATTCGCGTGCGCTCTAAAGGTTCAAAATTTCTTTCGAGGATACCTGTGTCAGGCGCGAAGGGGCGCCGAACAAGATCCCGCCGAGGGGCTACGGCCCATTGGGGGGGTGGCAGAAGTTCTTCTATTTTTCCGCTGGCCCAATAGGCCGCAAGGCCAACCCATTCCCGCGTTGCGATATGCACGAGCAAAAGCGACGGGCCGAAGTTACCCAGGTCGAGCCAAGAACCGCGCCCCGCTGTCAGCCACCCTGTAGGCGCTGGCTCCACCGGAAAGCCGACCTTGCGAGATAGTCCCACAGCCCGGGGCATGTGGTAAGCGGAGGTAACCAGTACTCAGCGGTCCCCGAGATGGGGAGCAGCTAGCGCCTTCGAGAAGGCCGCGTTCTCAGCTGTGTTACGCGATTTGCCTTCGACCTGAACCCGGTCGTTCGGTACGCCCAAGTCGCTGAGGATCTTCCCAGCGTAGTCAGCCTCTCGCAGATTGCTCGGCCAGAGTTCGGGGCTCCCGCTGGACTAGATGATGTGGGCGCTTGGATAGCGGCGAGCAAGCATTGCGCCCGTGATGAGCCGATCAATCCCGATGTCCGAAACCGGGAGGCCTCGGAAGGCCGAAATCTCCGATTCTGTCGTTCCTCCCAGAATAACAATGCCAGTTGGGGGATCGATCGTCGGAATCCAAGGCGGGAAGCGATCTTCAAGAGGTTGAAGCAAGAGGCTTCCCACCGGCGTGAACCCGCACGCAGCTAGGGTCAGCAGGGATGTAATGACTAGCTTCCGGCCAGCTGAAGCTAAGCGTGTCAGAAGCACAGAGAGCCAAGCACGCCGATGGCGGCTAAGAAATTTGGCAAGATGCCAATGACACCGAGAGTCTTGGATAGTAAGAACACAGGCAAATCCGAGGGTTAGTTTTGATCCTTCTGGATCGCCTTTTCGTACTCTCTGACTTGATCGATATTGAGTTTAAGCACCAGTCCACAGCATATCGCGAACGCGATCCATCCGATCGCAATAAGTTTCACTGCAACCTCCATTTTCCGACCTCAGCATCACTGAAAGGCTGGGCCAATTTAATCTAACCTCGTGGCGAGGCAGCTGCGCCACAGAGAACGTAGAACTTCGCGGGGCGAAGGGGGCCATGTAAGCTATCCTTCGTATAAGCCATCGAGAAGCCCAAGCTTGAACGTCTCCCCGCCGAACAGGGAGTAATTTGTCGGCCACGGATTGCTGTAGCTTCCTTGCAACAGTTTCTGAAGATGAGTTTTTAACTCTCAAGCCTTTGAAGGGCTTGTGCGGAGTCAAACTCCCGACATGTGCGTAGCGCCTCAAGGCGTAAGCGAGCGCTTCTCAATGCGTTGCGACGGGCTCTGGCCTACGAGAGTTCGGTGAGCACTGGGGGGTCAAACTACCCCGCCGAAGTCGATGCCTTCCTTGGCGAGCTGTTCAGCTTCCTCGGCGGAGGCGACAGGTTTCGTATCAAGGTAGGGATGTTCAGAAGACGGCAAGATGGTGCGGATGTTCTGGCCATCCGCCCGCGTGATGCGGGCAACCCAACCTCTTTGGCCGTGCTCAACTCGCTCGATATGGTACTGCTTGTACGCAATCATGACTCTCAAACGCAACTGACGCTGAAGCGGATCTTATCCTCTACCTATATTAGCCGGCGCCGCCGCACAATGGTAGTAAAGTCCAGTTAACGTCCGCTGGCCGAACGGATTGGTCAGCATGGTCATTGAAAAACCCGCCGGCTTGGGGCCGGCGGGAGTTAACTGAGATTGCGTCCGTGCTAGTGGACGTGTGTAGACGTTAGCATGGGAACTCGCCGGCGTTAACGGGGGCTCTTGCCCGTTTTTTAGCTCGTTTATGCACAGGTTGCGGCAGAAGACGGCGCTGCTCGGTCACTGCAAGCCCATGGCTGAGGTGTCGAGCGTCAGAAGCCGGGCGCGGCAACTTCCGCCCTGTCCTTCACCCTGGGCGAGATTGCCGCTCTGCAAATTGCCGGTAGAGGTCAGGTCGGGCCGGCTCGAGGCTGGTTAACACTCTCAGTGCGTGCGAGGCGCGTATCGAAGCTGCGAAGCAGGAAATCGCAAGAAGGTTAACCGGATGGCAGCTATCCAACCGTCAGGGAGGCACGCCTCGCGCTCGATGCTCCAGTACGGTGCATGAGTCGGCTTTTCGCCAGGGATCCAGCGAGCAGCCCTAACCGAAAGACAGGTCTTTCCATTGACGCGGAGGCAATTGCTCCAGCCGCCCGGACTGATGCGTCCACCTGTAGCTTTGATCGCGGTCGCAGCCTGCTCGACGAGATTCGACCTTAGCTCGGACCAGACAGGACGCGAGTCGAGAAATTCGTAATTCCGCTTCGGGGTGTAACCGAGCAACCGATATAGATTTCGAAGGTTTTCGAAGTGGGTTTGGCAGGTCGCAGAGCAGGGCAGCCCCGGCGTTCGATCGACAATAGCGGGCGTCAAGTGCCCTTCTTTAATATGAGCCAGGGGCAGTGCTATCGCTCGTCCGCGATCACCTTGCCGTCATTCGGCAGCGCGCCGGGGCTGACCAGCTCAACATTGCCGCCGAGCTTCGTCACGGCGCGCAACGTGCCGGCGATCTCTTCGCGCAGCGCCTCACTCGCAGCGACCGTTTCCGCCTTCAGCGTCATCGCATCGCTCTCGCCATGACGGGTGACGACGAGGCGCAGTCTTCCGAGCGCTGCATGGCGCTTGCCGATCTCGGCAATCTGCTCGGGGCGGATGAACATGCCCTTGACCTTGGTGGTCTGGTCGGCGCGGCCCATCCAGCCCTTGATGCGCATATTGGTGCGCCCGCAGGGGCTTGTGCCCGGCAGCACTGCTGTGAGGTCGCCGAGCGCGAGCCGGATCCAGGGATGGTGCGGATCGAGCGAGGTCACCACGATCTCGCCGACATCGCCCGGCGCGACGGGATCACCGGTGCCGGGCTTGACGATCTCCATGATCAGATCCTCGTTCACGACCATGCCGTCGCGTGCTTCGGTCTCGAAGGCGATGAGGCCGAGATCGGCGGTGCCGAAGGCCTGGTAGGCATCGATGCCCCGCGCCTTGATCTCGGCCTGGAGCGAGGGCGGGAAGGCCGCGCCCGAGACCAGCGCGCGCTTGATCGAGGAAACGTCGCGGCCCGAGCTCGCCGCGGCATCGAGCAATATCTTCAGGAAGTCCGGCGTGCCACTATAGCCGACCGGGCGGTAGGCCTCGATCAACTCGAACTGCTGCTCGGTATTGCCGGGCCCTGCCGGGATCACGGCACAGCCGAGCGCACGTGCTGAAGCATCGAAGATGAAGCCGCCGGGGGTGAGATGGTAGCTGAAGGTATTGAGGACGATATCATTGGGGCGGAACCCGGCCGCGAACAGCGCCCGTGCACCGCGCCAGGGGTCGGCCTGCCGCCCCTCCGGCTCGAAGATCGGGCCGGGGGAGGTGAAGAGGCGGGCGAACGACCCGGGGGCCGCCGCCACGAAGCCTCCGAAGGGCGCAGAGGCCTTGTGCAGGGCGGGCAGTTCCGACTTGCGCAGCACCGGCAGGCCCGCCAGCGCCGCTCTGGAGGTCACGGCGGCGGGATCGAAACCTCTCAGCCGCTCGGCATAGGCCGGGGCGGCCATCGCGGCTCGCAATACCTCCGGCAGGCGGGAGATCAGATCGGCCTCGCGCGCTGCCGGTTCACGCGTCTCGCGAGCGTCGTAATGGGCGGTCATGGCTGTTGTTTCCGTGTTGGCATCCGTTGCGCACAGCGACCGGCATGGGTATCAGACCGCCATTGGCAAGGCCTGGAGAGGACCCGATGGCGGACGTAGGAAGCATTGCGGCGGATGAGGCTGCGGATGTCGTCGCGCGTCTGAAACGCCGCATGATCGACGAGGCGCTCCCGCTGTGGTCGACCGTCGGCTGGGATCAGGCCAAAGGCGGCTTTATCGACCGGCTGCACCGCGACGGTACTGCAGATATCGCTGCGCCGCGGCGCGTGTTCGTGCAGGCCCGGCAGATCTATTGCTATGCCAAGGCTGCGCAGATGGGCTGGTATCCTGAGGGACGCGCCATCGCGCTGAAGGGGTTGGAACATCTGCTGGCCAAAGCCAAAGCGCCCGACGGCCGGCCCGGCTATGTGCACCGGCTGACGCCGGAGGGCACGGTGCTGGACGGCCGGCGCGATGCCTACGACCACGCCTTCATCCTGTTTGCCCTCGCGGCCGTTTACGCGCTCGACCAGGACGCGCAGGTTCGTGCCGAGATCGACGCGCTGCTGGCTTTCCTCGACGACCATCTGCGCTCGCCGCATGGCGGCGTGCACGAAGGCCTGCCGGTTTCGCTGCCGCGCCGGCAGAACCCGCACATGCATCTGTTCGAGGCGATGATCGCGTGTTTCGACGCGACCCACGATCTGTCGTTCCAGAACCGTGCCGGCGAGTTTTTCGCGCTGTTCCTCGCTAACCTCTACGACAAGCGGAAGTGCGTGCTCAGCGAGTATTTCGAGGAGGACTGGTCGAAGATCGAGCCGGTCAGCGTCGAACCGGGCCACCAGGCGGAATGGGTCTGGCTCTTGAAAGGTTTCGAACGCATCACGGGCTGCCCGACCGGACAGCGGCGCGGTGAGCTGCTGGCGACCGCGCTGCGCTATCGCGACGAGGCCACGGGCTGCCTGATCGACGAGGGAGACGACAGCGGCAACATCCGCCGTCACACGCGCCGGCTGTGGCCGCAGACCGAAATCGCGAAGGCGTGGATCGCGCAGGCCGAATCCGGCGAAGCGGGCGCGGCCGATGAGGCGCGCGCAGCGTTGGTGCGGCTCGAACGGCATTATCTCAACCATCCCGTGAGGGGCGGCTGGTACGACCAGTTCGATCGCGACGGCAAATCGCTGGTCGACACCATTCCTGCGTCGTCGTTCTATCATGTTCTCTGCGCAGTCACCGAAGCGGAACAGGTGCTGAGTTGACTCTCACAACCACCGTTTGCGTCGCTTGAAGCTCTTGAGGTTCTTGAAGCTCTTGCGCTGATCGCCGGCGCCGCCGAGGTAGAATTCCTTGACGTCCTCGTTGTCGCGTAGCTCGTCGGCAGTGCCGTCGAGCACGACCTTGCCCTGCTCCATGATGTAGCCGTGGCTCGCCACCGACAGTGCGGCGCGCGCGTTCTGCTCGACCAGGAGGATGGTGACGCCGAGGTCGCGGTTGATCTTCTGGATGATGGAGAACACCTCTTTCACCAGCAGCGGCGACAGGCCCATCGACGGCTCGTCCATCAGGATCATCTTCGGGCGCGCCATCAGAGCTCGGCCGATCGCGAGCATCTGCTGCTCGCCGCCGGAGAGATAGCCGGCAAGGCCGGTGCGCTCCTTGAGGCGCGGGAAATAATTGAAGACCATGTCGAGATCGGAATCGACCTCCCGGTCCCTGCGGGTGAAGGCTCCGAGCTTCAAATTCTCCAGCGACGTCATGTCGGCGACGATCCGCCGGCCCTCCATCACCTGGAAGATGCCGCGGCGCACGATCTTGTCGGGGTCGATGCCGTTGATCCGCTCGCCCTGGAACAGGATCTCGCCGCGCGTGACCTCGCCGTCCTCGGTCTTGAGCAGCCCTGAGATCGCCTTCAGCGTCGTCGACTTGCCAGCGCCGTTGGCGCCCAGCAGCGCCACGATCGCGCCCTTGGGCACGTCGAGGCTGAGCCCGCGCAGCACCAGGATGACGTCGTCATAGACCACCTCGATGTTGCGCACGCTGAGGAGGGCGGCGGGGGCCACGGCGGTGGGAGTAGTGCGGGCTGCTTCGATGGTTTGGGTCATGCTTCGTAACTCTCCGCTGTCGTCGCCCGGCTTGACCGGGCGACCCAACATTCCAAAGACGCAGGAGGTTCATTGAGACGCCGCGGCGTACTGGATCCCCCGCTCCGGTGCGCAATGCGCACAAGGCGGGGGATGACACTTGTGTGTGTGGTGAGAGCTAAGCTCACCAGCCCAGCAGCTCAGCCTTGCGCGGCAGCTCGACGGTCTTGACCTTTTCGAGCTTGATCGTGCCCTTGGCCATGAGATCGTTGAGGTCGCCGTCGGTCGCGCCCGAGATCTTGGTGCGATAGAGATCGACCTTCAGCGTGCCGCGATGGTCCTTGTCGGTCCAGGTCGAGGGGTTGCAGACGCCTTCCATTCCGGCCGGCACCCAATCCTTCTTCTGGTAGAAACCCTTCGCGACGTTCTCACCGGTGGCGCCGCCGTTCTTGGCGGCCCAGTCGATCGCTTCCTTCATGTACAGCGCCGAGCAGACGGCTGCGACGTAGTGCACGGGACGATAGACCTTGCCGCTGGCGTCGGACATCTTGGAGATCTCCATCACCGTCTTCATGCCGGGCGCATCGCCGCCCCAGCTCACCGCGGTGCGCAAGGGGAAGATCACGCCGTTGGCGGCGTCGCCCGCCGTCTTGGCGGCGTTCTCGTCCATGCCCCAGACGTTGCCCATGAACTGGATCTCGACGCCGGCGGTCTTGCAGGCCTTCATCACCGAGATGTTGGATGCGGCGGTGTTGCCGAGATAGGCGTAGTTGGCGCCCGACGATTTCAGGCTCAGGCACTGCGCGCTGTAGTCACCCGGCGCGAGCGCGAACACCAGCGGCGGCAGCACTTCGAAGCCGAGCTCCTGCGCCATCGCTTCGCCGGCGGCCTTCGGCGCGTTCGGGTAGGGATGGTTGGCGCCCATGTGCACGAATTTCGGCTTGCCGGACTTGCCCTTGGCCTTCCAGTCCTCGGCGGCCCACATCAACATCGCGCGCAGCGAGTCCGAATAGCTCGGGCCGTAGAAGAAATTGTAGGGCGCGGGCTTGGCCTTGCCGCTGACGCCTTCGGGATCGGTGAGGGCGGCGGCATAGGAGCCGGACATGTCGGGAATTTTGTCCTGGGCGAGGAAGCCGGTCAGTGCCTCGGTGTCGGCGGTGCCCCAGCCCATGATCGCGGCGACCTTGCTGTCCGGCGCCGACCACTTCTTGTACAGCGCGATCGCGCGCGGCACCTGGTAGCCGTAGTCGTTGGTGTCGACGTTGAGCTGCTTGCCGCCGACGCCGCCGTTCTTGTTGACCCAGGCGAAGGTGTCGGCGACGGCCTGGCCATAGGGGGTGCCGACGTCGGAGGTGCCGCCGGAATAGTCGGCGAGATGGCCGATCGCGATCTGCGCCTGCGCGCCGGCCGAAAACGCGGCGATCGCGATCGCGAGCGATGCGCTGCTCAAAAGGGACTTCATCGTCATGGGTCGGGTCCTCCTGTTTATTGTTTAAGTGAAGTTGGTTGCCCGCGCTCAATGCGAGAACGGGTAGAGTTTCCAGTACGCCTTGATCTGCCGCCAGCGATGCGCGAGCCCGTCAGGCTCGAACATCAGGAACGCGATGATGATCACTCCGATCGCGATCTCGCGCAGGAAGGTGATGTTGGTGTTGAGCGACAGCGCCTTGTCGATTGCGCCTCCCTTCAGGTACAGGCTGATGAATTCCATGGACTCCGGCAGCAGCACCACGAAGGCGGTGCCCATCAGCGTGCCCATCACCGAGCCGGTGCCGCCGATGATGATCATGGCCAAGAACAGGATCGAGCGTTCGATGCCGAAACCCTCCTGCGACACCACGAGCTGATAGTGCGCGTAGAGCGCGCCGGCGATGCCGGCGAAGAAGGCGGCGAGGCCGAACGACAGCGTGCGGTATTTCGTCAGGTTGATGCCCATGATCTCGGCGGAGAGATAATGATCGCGGATCGCCACCAGCGCGCGGCCGTCGCGCGTGCGTATCAGATTGGTGACGAGAATGTAGCTCAAGAGCACGTAAGCCAGCACGACGTAGAAATACTGCCGGTCGCCCCGCAGCGTGTATCCGAAGATCGAGAACGGATTCGCGCTCGCCGGCACCGAGCCGCCCGTGAACCACTCCGCGCGGGAGAAGAAATCGAGCAGGATGTATTGCGCGGCCAGCGTCGCGATGACGAGATAGAGCCCTTTCAGCCGCGCCGCCGGGATGCCGAAGATCAGGCCGACAAGCGCGGTGACCACACCGGCAAGCGGGATCGCGAAGAACACCGGGATCGGCGCGTTGTTGGAGATGTAGGCGGAGGTGAAGGCTCCGAGCAGGAAGAAGGCGGCATGCCCGATCGAGATCTGGCCGGTGAAGCCGACCAGGATGTTGAGGCCGAGCGCCGCGATCGAGAAGATGCCGATCTGGATCAGGATGCTGAGCCAGTATCCGCTGAAGAATTGCGGCGCGAGGCACAGTAGCGCAACGCCGAGAATCGCGAAGTTGCGGCTCGTGGTCGTCGGGAAGATCGTGGTGTCGGCCGCGTAGGAGATGCGGAAATCACCAGCAGGAATCAGGGCAGGGCCGGCCATGGGTCAGATCCGTTCGATGTCGTGGGTGCCGAACAGCCCGTAAGGCTTGATCATCAGCACGATGATGAGGACGTAGAACGGCGCGATCTCGTAGAGGTTGCCCCAGTGCAGGTACTCGCTGTCGACATATTGCGCGACGTTCTCGAGCAGGCCGATGATGATGCCGCCGAGCACGGCGCCGCCGACGGAGTCGAGACCGCCGAGGATCGCCGCCGGAAATACCTTGATGCCGTAGGCGGCAAGGCCCGAGGACACGCCGTTCACGACGGCGACGACGACACCTGCGACCGCCGACACGGTGGCCGAGATCGCCCAGGCCATCGCGAACACGCTTTTCACGGAAATGCCGAGCGACTGTGCGACCTGCTGGTTGAACGCGGTGGCGCGCATCGCAAGGCCGTATTTGGACGCGCGGAAGAACCAGGCCATGCCGATCATCATGGCGACCGAGACCACGAGGCTCATGACATACACGGTCTGGATCTGGAGGCCGAGCAGGCTGACCGACTGGCTCTCGAACACGCGCGGGAACGGCTGCGGGTTGACGCCGAACATCCATTTCAGTGTCGCCTGCAGCACGGTGGAGAGGCCGATCGTCACCATGATCACCGAGATGATGGGCTCGCCGATCATCGGTCTGAGGATCAGCACCTGCACTGCGATGCCGAACACGAACATGAACACGAGCGTCATCGGCATGCCGATCCAGAACGGCACCTGGTATTTTGCCAGCAGCGCCCAGCACACCCAGGCGCCGACCAGCAGCAACTCGCCTTGCGCGAAATTGACGACCTGCGTCGCCTTGTAGATCAGCACGAACGACATCGCGACCACGCCATAGAGCGTGCCGACCACGAGGCCGTTGACCAGGAGCTGGATGAGGAAGGCGGTGTTCATGTCGATTGACCCAACTCGTCATTGTCGGGCTTGATCCGGCAATCCATCGATGCGGAAAAAAGCGTGTTCGGAAGTGGATGGATGCGCGGATCAAGCCCGCGCATGACGACCTTTTGTATCACTCCGCAGCCTCCGCCATGTGTCCATGCACACCCAGATCCACCACGCGCAGCGTCGTCCGGACGCGTTGCGTGGTGCCGTCCTGAAAACGGATCACGGTGTCGACGGGGATGTCGGCATCGCCGCGGTAGATGGCGTCGATGATGCCGGCGTATTTCTCGTTGATGACGCTGCGGCGCACCTTTCTCGTGCGGGTGAGTTCGCCGTCGTCGGCGTCGAGCTCCTTGTAGAGCAAGAGGAAGCGCGAGATGCGCTGCGCCGGCGGCAGCGTGGCGTTGACGGTCTCGACCTCCTTCTGCAGCAACTTGTAGACCTCGGGCCGCGAGGCCAGGTCGCTGTAGGTGGTGAAGGAGAGGCGGTTCTTCTCCGCCCATTTCGAGATGATGGAGTAGCGGATGCAGATCATCGCCGCGAGCGCGTCGCGGCCGGCGCCCAGCACCACGGCTTCGGCGATATAGGGCGAGAATTTCAGCTTGTTCTCGATGAATTGCGGCGAGAAGCGCTCGCCGCGCGAGGTCTCGGCGAGGTCCTTGATGCGATCGATGACGACGAGCTGCTGGTTGGCGTTGAAATAGCCGGCATCGCCCGACAGCATCCAGCCGTCCTTGATGTCTGCGACGCTCGCTTCCGGGTTCTTGTAGTAGCCCAGGAACATGTTGGGATGCCGCACCACGATCTCGCCGACGCCGTGAACGTCGGCATTGTCGATGCGGATCTCGATGCTGTCGGCCATCGGCACGCCGGTGGTGTCTGGATCGACCTTGCCCTCGGGATGCAGCGTGTAGGCACCGAGCAGTTCCGTCTGGCCGTACAGCGTGCGCAGCGGCACGCCCATGGCCTGGAAGAACTTGAAGGTTTCGGGGCCGAGCGCCGCGCCGCCGGTGGCGGCCGAGCGCAGGCGGGTGAAACCGAGCCGGTCGCGCAGCGCGCGGAACAGGATCGCGTCGGCAAGGCCCGAGCGCTTGCCGTGCGCGAGTGCGGCCAGACCCGACTTCATGCCGACATCGAACATGCGCTGCTTCAAGGGCGTGGCGTCCATGACCCTGGCGCGGACGTCGGCGGCGATGGATTCCCAGACCCGTGGGGCAAAGAGCACGAATGTCGGCGCGATCTCGCGCAGATCGTTCATCATCGTGTCGGGCTCTTCGACGAAGTTGATCTTCATCCGGCACAAGAGACCTTTGCCGAGCACGTAGACCTGTTCCATGATCCACGGCAGCGGCAGCACCGAGACGTATTCGTCGTCCGGTCCCTTGGGGTCGAAGGCAAGATAGGTCGCGCAATGGCCGAGCACGCGGCCGGCGGCGAGCATCGCGAGCTTGGGATGAGAGGTGGTGCCCGACGTGGTGCAGAGGATCGCGACGTCCTCGCCCTTGGTGGCATCGACCAGCCTGTCGTAGAGCTCCGGCTCCCGAGTGGCCCGCGCGCGGCCGAGCTCGGCGAATTTTTCCGCCGACATCAGTCTGGGATCGTCGTATTTCCGCATCCCGCGCGGATCCGAATAGATGATGTGCCGCAGCTTCGGCGCGCGCTCGGCCAGCGCCAGCAGCTTGTCGACCTGCTCCTCGTCCTCGGCGAAGACCAACTGCGCCTCGCCATAATTGAGGAGATAGGAGGCCTCCTCGTCGAGCACGTCGCGGTAAAGTCCGAGGCTGAGGCCGCCGATGGCGTGCGTCGCCACTTCCGCCGCGACCCAGTCCGGCCGGTTGTCGCCGATGATGCCGATGACGTCGCCGCGGCCAAGGCCCATCTCGACGAGACCGAGCGCGAAGTCTCGCACGCGCGTCTGGTAATCGTTCCAGGTGAACACGCGCCAGAGCCCGAGGTCCTTTTCGCGCAAGGCGATCTCGTTGCCGTGCTCCTTCGCGTTGAGCCGGAGCAGCTTGGGATAGGTGTCGGCCTGGGCGACGCGCCCTGCATAATCCATCATGCCGCGCACTCCGGGGCGGCGGGCTTGTCGTCGGGATCGACCAGCACCTCGTCCTCCTCGCCGAGATAGGCGCGCCGGACGTGGGGATCGGCGAGGACCGCGGCTGGATCGCCTTCGGCGATCTTCTTGCCGAAATCCAGCACCATGACGCGGTGGGAGATGTCCATCACCACGCCCATGTCGTGTTCGATCATCACCACCGTCATCCCGAATTCCTCGTTGAGATCGACGATGTAGCGGGCCATGTCCTCCTTCTCCTCGAAGTTCATGCCGGCCATCGGCTCGTCGAGGAGGATGAGGCGCGGCTCCAGCGCCATGGCGCGCGCGAGCTCCACGCGCTTGCGCAGGCCGTAGGAGAGGGTACCGGCGGTGGCCTTTCGCACCGACTGGAGGTCGAGGAAGTCGATGATCTCCTCGACCTTGCGGCGGTGCTCGAGCTCCTCCTTGCGCGCGCCGGTGAGCCAGTACAGCGAGCCGGTGAGGAAGTTGTTCTTCAAGAGGTGATGGCGCCCGACCATGATGTTGTCGAGCACGCTCATGTGGTGGAACAGCGCGAGGTTCTGGAAGGTGCGGCCGATGCCGAGCGAGGCCCGAGCATTGGGCGTCAGGCCGGTGATGTCGCTACCCTGGTAGAACAGCTGGCCTTCGGTCGGCTTGTAGCGACCGGAAATACAGTTCACGATCGAGGTCTTGCCGGCGCCGTTGGGACCGATGATCGAGAACAGCTCGCCCTCCCTGATGGCGAAGCCGACGTCGGTCAGCGCTCGGACGCCGCCGAATCGCAAGGACACGCCGCGCACTTCAAGACTGGTAGCCACCAAACGAATCCCTCCCGGTGATGGCGCCTTTTAGCGGCGCTCTTCGTCCGTTCCTGCCCGGCGATCCTAGTACGGCGGTGCCGGTGAGGCCATGCAGCAGATGGTCTCGACCGGAGCCGCGCCGCTCTCGTTCCCGGCAGGGATCAAAAGCCGCATCGCCCGAGGTGGTCCTCAATAGGGGAAAGAGCTATTTTGAAATGTCTCCCGGCTGACAATTCTGCGACAAAGTTTGCCGGGCGGCAGCGGCCTTCATCTTTCGTCGGATGGCGACCGGAATCATCATGTTGCAATGCAACAGAAGGTGGAGTGACGAAACGGTGCGGCTGGCCGCGACATCATGATTTCAGAAGATCATCTGAGGCGCGTCGCGGCCTGGTCGCGCGAGCTCACGCAAGCGGAGATCGAGGTCGCGCGCGCCGGCATCACGGAGCGGTCCTACGGCACCGGCGAGACCGTGTTCATGCGCGGCGACATCTTTGCCTATTGGGCCGGGATGGTGGGAGGCCTTGCCCGCATGGGCGGGGTCTCGCGGGACGGCAAGGAGACGAGTCTGGCCGGGCTGACGGCGGGGGCCTGGTTCGGCGAGGGCAGCGTGCTCAAGAACGAGCCGCGGCGCTATGACGTGGTCGCGCTGCGCGACAGCCGCGTCGCATTGATGGAACGCAGCGCCTTCATGTGGCTGTTCGAGAACAGCGTCGGCTTCAACCGCTTTCTGGTGCGCCAGCTCAACGAGCGACTTGGCCAGTTCATCGGTATGCTCGAGGTCAACCGCACGCTGGATGCCACCGCGCGCCTCGCCCGCAGCATCGCCTCGCTGTTCAACCCGATCCTCTATCCGGAATCGACCGCGCATCTGGAGATCACCCAGGAGGAGATCGGCGCGCTCTCCGGCATGTCCCGCCAGAACGCCAACCGCGCGCTGAACCGGCTGGAGAAGGAGGGATTGCTGCGGCTGGAGTACGGCGGCGTCACCATCCTCGATATCGAGCGGCTGCGCGGGTATGGGGATTAAAAGGTCAAGTCACCGCGCATTGGCGGGGGCATGGACCGGCCAGAGGTCGGCCCGCCAGCGGATCGCGATCGCCAGCATCGCGACGATGCCCGAGGCGGCATAGAGCGAGCCGGTCGCGGAATAGCCGATGACGTCGATCAGGCTGCCGGCGGCGAGCAATCCGAGCGGCAGGCCGTAGATCACCATCATGCGCACGCCCATGACGCGGCCGCGCAGATGCGCACTCGCGGTCCGCATCAGGATCACGGCCGCCGAGATCATCGACATGCTCTGCGCGATACCGGCGAGAACGAGACAGGACATCGCCACCGGCATGGTCCTGACCTCGACGAAGATCAGCAGCATGGCGTACCAGGCCAGCGTCGCGCCGATCAGAAGCCGTGCGATGCGCAGCCCGCCGACGAGGCTCAGCGTGATGGAGCCGATCAGCGAGCCGACGGCGAAGCTCGCCGAGAGATAGCCGAGGCCGGTCTGATCGGTCTGGAAGATCTCCCGCGCGATGTAAGGCAGAAGTCCGCCGGTGAAGGGAAATGCGGTGAGGTTGGCCAGGAACGCGACGCACAGCGCCGCGCGCATTCCCGGGCCGTTCCAGGCGTAGACGATGCCCTCCTTGAGGTCGCCGAACAGCCGGGAAACGGCGTGGCTGTTCGCGGGAAGATCGCTCGTGGTGACGGTTCTTTTCGGCCGGGTCAGGCAGAGCATGAGAAGCGCGGCCGTGAAGTAGAGGCAGGCGATCGCCACATAGACGAAGCCGATGCCGAGGACGGCGAACAGCCCGGCGCCGGTCAACGCTCCGGCGATGCGCGCGCTGTCCTGGGTCGTGCGCGCAACGCTGATGGCGCCCACCAGCTGTTCGGCCGGCATGATCTCGGCGAGCAGCGCGCCACGCACGCCGAGATCCGAGGGGCGGATCAGGCCCATGATCGCGACGATGATCATGACGCTCAGCGGCGACAGATGACCGCTCAGCGCCAGAACCATGATGGTCGACGACAGCACCGTATAGGCAAGTCGCATCACGACCAGGAGATCGCGGTGGCCAATCCGGTCGCCGATCATGCCGAACACCGGCGCGACCAATGTCCCGACGAACTGGAGCGAGGCAAGCACGGTCAGCAGCAGCACCGAGCCGGTCTCGACCATGATGTACCAGCCGAGCACCAGCGTCTCGACCTCGAACGCCCAGGAGGTGAGCAGATCGGAAGGCCATTGAAAGCGATAGTTGCGGATGCGGAACGGCGCGAGCGCAGAAGGTCGTAAGGCTGTGCTCAAGGCGCGATGGCTCGTGTCACGGCGATTCCCTGCCCCGTGTGGTTTCTTTTCATTTCCGGCAACCTAGGGCCGAGGACGCGCGTGTCAATCAGAACCGCTGCATGCCGCTCCCGCGCTCAGCTCCTATCTGGTCGTTGCCGGCTTCCGCTCTGCCAGAGCCGTGGCCATCGCCGAGATCAGCGGACGCATGAAATAGGCGTCATCCGCCGGCGATACGTCCGTGCGCAGGCCGTGCGCGGCGAGCTCGCCGGAGACCGCCGGGCCGACCGACGCAATCAGCGTCCGTTCGAGGCCGGCACGCAGCTTGGCCTCGCTGCCATGCGCTTTCGCGGCCTCGATCAGGCGGCGGACCTGGCCGAGATTGGTCAGCGCGAGGGCATCGATCCGGCCCGCAGCCATGTCGTCGATGGCGGCGACGATATTGGCATCCGCGGCCGCGGGGTCGTAGACATAAGGCAGCACGCTATCGACCGCGGCGCCTTGCGCGGCGAGTGCGCCGGTCAGCGCGCTGTGGTCCTTGTCCGGATAAAGCTGGAGGCCGAGGCGCCGTCCCTTCAGATCGAGCTTGCCCAGCATCTCGATCACGCCCTCGGTGGTCGGCTTCTCGGTCATCTGCTGCGCGTCCAGACCGATCTCGCGCAGCGCCTTGCCGGGCTTCGGGCCGCGGGTGAATTTCCGCGTCTTGGCGAGCGCTGCGACGAGGGCGGCATCGAGCCCGCGGGCGCGGGCAAGCTTCATGATCCGCCGCAGGCCCTCGCCGGTCATCAGCACGAGATCGTCGAGGGGCTCGTCAACGGCGCGGCGGATCCAGGCCTCGACCGGAGTGGGGTCGGGCGCATCCTGGATGGTGAACATCGGGCATTGCACGACCTCGGCACCTTGCTCGGCCAGAAGTTTGGAAAACTGCGCTTCCTCGCGTGTTTCCAGGATGAGGATGCGGGTGCCGTTCAAGCGGTCGGCCATGGGGATGCTCCGGTATAAATCGCAATCGTCCGTTCATCCTGACTCTTGGCCCGGGATTGGCGCAAGGGTCGCGTCGGTGCTAGAGCAGGTGCAAATCGCGGATCGTTCCGCTGCACAAGCTTCATCAAGAGCCAAGTCTGTTCATCAACATGCCCGATCATCAATATGTCCTGACCTTGTCCTGTCCGGATCGGCCCGGCATCGTCTCGGCGGTGTCGACGTTCCTCGCCCACAACGGACAGAACATTCTCGACGCCCAGCAGTTCGACGACATCGAGACCAAGAAATTCTTCATGCGGGTGGTGTTCACCGCGGCCGACCTTGCCGTGGAACTGTCGGCGCTGCAGACCGGCTTTGCGGCGATCGCCGAGCGTTTCGGCATGGAATGGCAGATGCGCGACCGCGCCGCGCACCGCAAGGTGATGCTGCTGGTGTCGAAGTCCGACCACTGCCTGGTCGACATCCTCTATCGCTGGCGCACCGGCGAATTGCCGATGACGCTGACTGGCATCGTCTCCAACCATCCGCGCGAGGTCTATGCCGGGCTCGATTTTGGCGACATCCCGTTCCACCATCTGCCGGTCACCAGGGAGACCAAGCGCGAGCAGGAGGCGCAGATCATGGACCTCGTCGGCAAGACGAAGACCGATCTCGTCGTGCTCGCCCGCTACATGCAGATTCTCTCGGATGATCTGTCGGCCAAGCTCTCGGGCCGCTGCATCAACATCCACCACTCGTTCCTGCCCGGTTTCAAGGGCGCGAAACCCTATCACCAGGCGCATGAGCGCGGCGTCAAGCTGATCGGCGCGACCGCGCATTATGTCACGCGCGACCTCGACGAAGGTCCGATCATCGACCAGGACGTCGAGCGCATCAGCCATCGCGACACGCCTGAGGATCTCGTCCGCAAGGGCCGCGACATCGAGCGTCGCGTGCTCGCCCGCGCGATCCGCTACCATCTCGACGACCGCGTCATTCTCAACGGCCGCAAGACCGTGGTGTTCGTGGATTAGCGAATAGGGAGTGGTGAAGTGGCGAATGGAGGCGGGAGAGCTTCCTCATTCGCTACTCCCTAGTCGCCATTTGCCTCCTACCGCACCGCGCCAGCCGACGTCGTTCCCGTCGCCCCCTTCTGCGCCTGCTCTTCCTTCTCGCGATCCGCCGCCGGCAGCAGCCGCTTGCGTTCGCGTTCCTTCATGTAGGCGTCGTATTGCGGCGTGCCCGGCCGCGGCGGGGCGTCGGCCGGCAGGCCGCCGGCCCACTGCGGGATGGAGTCGCCCATGCCGGCGGAGAGTTTTTCGTTGACCGTGCCGCAGCCTGCAAGGTTGGAAGCCAGCAGGGCGACGACGGCAGCGATCGAAAGCGAACGGAAACGCATGGGCATCTTCTAGATCGGACCCGATCGGGCGCGGGTGAGGTGCGCCCGGGATGGGCGCCAACGGCGGACTCTAATCCTCAATATGTAAAATTGGCCTATTCGAGGGTGGATTATCCTGTATACATTACGGTACCATAGTAGGGTATGTCAGCGCTTGAGCGACGTTGTTTTGTTGATACTGTATACATTACGTATTCAGTGGGCGGAGAATCGGCGGGCGCCGCGGTGCTGCTGACGGCGAAGCGTCCTGGAATGTTCAGATCCTGGAATGTTCAGATTCTGCAAATGAGAGGCGGAATTATCCATCCACGCCGCCGAGGGACTTCCTAAAGTGGCGCAGCGGAAAACCCCGCGGACTGGCCGCGCAGGGATTTTCGTTGACAAGACCAGTTTATTTGTACGATCGTACAAATATGTTCTTGCCGTTGTCGAGGTGGCCCGTGCGGCTTGCGCCGAATGGTCGCCCAACGTCCGATTGACAACGGGGTTGCAGAGGACGCCATGTGGCCGTGCGGCATGGCTTGTCCGTAGGTTAGAGCGCGGCAAGGACCGGGTACTCGGTCCGGCGCACAACAGGTCAGGAATGAAGGGGAGGGACATCTGATGTTCGAACACAAGATTATTTCGCGCGCCGCGGCAGCGGCCGCCATCGCGAGCCTCGCGGCTATCGCGCCCGCCAAGGCCGAGGACAGCGTCAAGGTCGGCCTGATCCTGCCGATGACCGGTGGCCAGGCCTCGACCGGCAAGCAGATCGAGAACGCGATCAAGCTCTACATGCAGCAGAAGGGCGACACTGTCGCCGGCAAGAAGATCGAGATCATCCTCAAGGACGACGCGGCAATCCCGGACAAGACCAAGACCGCTGCGCAGGAGCTGATCGTCAACGACAAGGTCAACTTCATCGCTGGCTTCGGCGTGACGCCGGCGGCACTCGCGGCCGCCCCGCTCGCAACGCAGGCCAAGATTCCGGAGGTCGTGATGGCGGCCGGCACCTCCATCATCACAGAGCGCTCGCCCTATATCGTGCGCACCAGCTTCACGCTGGCGCAGTCCTCGACCATCATCGGCGACTGGGCGGCCAAGAACGGCATCAAGAAGGTGGCGACCCTGACCTCCGACTATGCGCCGGGCAATGACGCGCTGAACTTCTTCAAGCAGACCTTCACCGCGGGCGGCGGCGAGGTGGTCGAAGAGGTCAAGACGCCGCTCGCCAATCCCGACTTCGCGCCGTTCCTGCAGCGCATGAAGGACGCCAAGCCGGACGCGATCTTCGTGTTCGTGCCGGCGGGCCAGGGCGGCAACTTCATGAAGCAATATGCCGAGCGCGGCCTCGACAAGGCCGGCATCAAGGTGATTGGGCCGGGCGACGTCACCGACGACGACCTGCTCAACAATATGGGCGATGCCGTGCTCGGCACGGTCACCGCGCATCTCTACTCGGCGGCGCATCCCTCGCAGATGAACAAGGACTTCGTCGCCGCCTACAAGAAGGCCTTCGGCAACCGTCCGGGCTTCATGGCGGTGAGCGGCTATGACGGCATCCACCTGATCTACGAGGCGCTGAAGAAGACCAACGGCGACACCAACGGCGACAAGCTGATCGAGGCGATGAAGGGCCAGAAGTGGGAGAGCCCGCGCGGTCCGATCTCGATCGATCCCGAGACCCGTGACATCGTGCAGAACATCTACATCCGCAAGGTCGAGAAGGTCGACGGCGAGCTCTACAATGTCGAGTTCGCCACCTTCGAAGCCGTCAAGGATCTCGGCAAGACCAAGAAGTGACGCGCGAAAGCGCGTCATCCCGGGGCTCTCGCGGCTTACCCCTCCCGCTTTCGGGAGAGGTCGGCGCAAAGCGCCGGGTGAGGGCTCTCTCCTCTGGAGGAGCCTTCGTTGTTGAGGCACCCTCTCCCCAACCCTCCCCCGCAAGCGGGGGAGGGAACGCAGAATGGCCCGTGGCTGCACTTGTGATGATTTCTAACGCCCGATGACCGCAATTCTCACCAACCTGTTCGATGGCGTTGCCTACGGCATGCTGCTGTTCGTGCTCGCCTGCGGGCTCGCGGTCACGCTCGGATTGATGAACTTCGTAAATCTCGCTCATGGCGCCTTCGCCATGGCCGGCGGCTATGTCTGCATGGTGCTGGTCAACCGGATGGGCTGGCCGTTCTTCGCAGCGCTGCCGCTCGCTTTCGTCTCGTCAGCGGCGGTCGGCATCGCGCTCGAGCGCACGCTCTACCGCCACCTCTATGCGCGCAGCCATCTCGACCAGGTGCTGTTCACCATCGGCCTGACCTTCATGTCGGTCGCAGCCGTGGACTACATCCAGGGCTCCTCGCGGGTCTTCATCAACCTGCCGGCCGCGCTTCAGGGGCAGTTCGACCTGTTCGGCGTCGGCATCGGCCGCTACCGCCTGATGATCATCGTGATTTGCGGCCTGCTGACCGTCGGCCTGCAGATGGTGCTGGCCAAGACCCGTTTCGGCAGCCGCCTGCGCGCTGCGGTCGACGATCCCAGGGCCGCGAGCGGCCTCGGCATCAACGTGCCGCAGGTGTTCGCCTTCACCTTTGCCTTCGGTTGCGGGCTCGCCGGCCTCGGCGGCGCGCTCAGCGCCGAAATCCTCGGCCTCGATCCCTACTTCCCGCTGAAATTCATGATCTACTTCCTGATCGTGGTTACCGTCGGCGGCTCCTCCTCGATCACCGGGCCGTTCCTGGCCTCGCTCCTGCTCGGCATCGGCGACGTCGCCGGCAAATATTACGTGCCGAAGATGGGCCCGTTCGTGATCTACACCATGATGATCGTGATCCTGATCTGGCGCCCGAACGGCCTGTTCGGCCGCACGGCCGCGCGTTGAGTTCGCCGATGAACGCTGCTTCCGACGTCGGTTATTCCGCCCAGCGCCATGCGCGCTGGCACTATGGCGAAGTCGCCTTCTGGCTGGTCGTGCTGGCCTGCGGCTTCGCGTTTCCCTCGCGTTATCTGATCATGACCGACATCCTGCGGCTGGCGCTGTTTGCGATGTCGCTCGATCTGATCCTCGGCTATGCCGGCATCGTCTCGCTCGGCCATGCCGCCTTCTTCGGCGTCGGCGCCTATGCGGCGGGACTGCTCGCGCTTCATGGTATCGTCAACGAGCCTGTGCTGGCGCTGATCGCCGCAGGCCTTGCCGCGATGGTGCTCGGCTTTGCCACCAGCTTCCTGGTGATCCGAGGCGTCGACCTGACGCGCCTGATGGTGACCCTCGGCATCGCGCTGCTGCTGGAAGCGCTGGCCGAACGCTTCTCCAACATCACCGGCGGCACCGACGGCCTGCAGGGCATCGAGATGCAGCCGATCCTCGGCCAGATCCCGTTCGACATGTTCGGCAAGGCCGGCTTCTTCTACTCGCTTGCCGTGCTGTTCCTCCTCTTCCTGTTCGCTCGCCGCGTCGTACATTCGCCGTTCGGCCTGTCGCTGCGCGCCATCAAGAACAATCCGCTGCGCGCCGCCGCCATTGGCATTCCCGTCAACCGCCGTCTGATCGCGATCTATACGCTGGCAGCGTTTTATGCCGGCATTGCCGGCGCGCTGTTCACCCAGACCACCGCGATCGCCTCGCTCGACGTCTTCGCCTTCGAGCGCTCTGCCGACCTCATGCTGGTCCTCGTCATCGGCGGCACCGGCTATCTCTATGGCGGCCTGATCGGCGCGGTGATCTTCCGCATGCTCCAGGAATTGTTCTCCACCATCACTCCGCAATACTGGCAGTTCTGGATCGGCCTCGTGCTGGTCGTGATCGTGCTGGTCGGCCGCCAGCGCCTGCATCGCTGGGTGCTCTATGTGCCGAACCTGATCATCAAGCAGGTCGCGGGCCGTAAAGCGGTCGTCGCCGTGCCGGAGAGCGATTCATGACCATCGCGCTCGAAACCCAAAATCTCGAAAAGCAGTTTGGTGGCCTGCGCGTCACCCGCGATCTCTCGCTGAGGGTCGAGCAGGGCGCCCGCCACGCGCTGATCGGCCCGAACGGCGCCGGCAAGACCACGGTCATCAACCAGCTTACCGGCGTGCTGAAGCCGAATTCGGGCCGCATCCTGCTCGAAGGGCAGGACATCACCGATCTGCCCGTGCACAAGCGCGTGCTGCGGGGCCTGTCGCGCACCTTCCAGATCAACCAGCTCTATCCCGACCTGACCCCGCTCGAAACCATCGGTCTTGCCGTCTCCGAGCGCCTCGGCCATGGCGGCGACTGGTGGCGGCGGATGGGGACGCGCGGCAACGTCAATGGCGAGATCGCCGAGCTGCTGACGCGTTTCCATCTGCTCGACGTCATGAACGAGCAGACCGTGACGCTGCCCTACGGCAAGCAGCGCCTGCTCGAGATCGCGGTCGCGATCGCCGCCAAGCCGCGCGTGCTGCTGCTCGACGAGCCTGCCGCCGGTGTGCCCGAGAGCGAGCGCCATGACATTCTCGCCGTGGTCGGCGCGCTGCCGCGCGACGTCACGGTGCTCTTGATCGAGCACGACATGGACCTCGTCTTTTCCTTTGCCGACCGCATCTCGGTGCTGGTCTCCGGCGCGCTGCTGACCGAGGGTCCGCCCGAGCAGGTCGCGCGTGATCCGCAGGTCAAGGCGGTCTATCTCGGCGAGGAGGCGGTCAATGTCTGACCTGCTCGCGATCGAATCCCTGCGCGCCGGCTATGGCGAGGCCGTGGTGTTGCCGAAGATGAGCTTGCGGCTCGCCGAGGGGCAGGTGCTGGCGCTGCTCGGCCGTAACGGCACCGGCAAGACCACGCTGATCAACTCCATCGTCGGCGTCACTCGCCGCTTCTCCGGCACCGTCGCGCTCGCCGGCACGGATGTCACTTCGCTCCGGCCCGACCAGCGGGCGCGCGCCGGCATCGGCTGGGTGCCGCAGGAGCGCAATATCTTCCGCTCGCTCACCGTCGAGGAGAACATGACCGCAGTGGCCCAGCCGGGCCCCTGGACGGTCGAGAAGGTCTACGAGATGTTCCCGCGGCTGAAGGAGCGACGCAGCAACTTCGGCAACCAGCTCTCCGGCGGCGAGCAGCAGATGCTGGCGATCGGCCGCGCACTGACCCTGAACCCGAAAGTGCTGCTGCTGGACGAGCCGACCGAGGGCCTTGCCCCCATCATCGTCGAGGAGCTCTTGAAGGCGATCGGCGCCATCACCCGCGCGGGCGGCATCTGCTCGATCATCGTCGAGCAGAATGCGCAAAAGATTCTGGGGCTCGCCGACCGCGTTGTGATATTGGAGCGCGGAACGATCGTCCACGACGCCCCGAGCGCCGCACTGAAGGCCGACCCATCGCTTCTGGAACGCCATCTCGGCGTCGCCGGGGCGGCGGCCCACTAGACCAAATTTTCAGGGAGTAAGACATGCAGCGAACCAAAGCCCCCTTCCGCGCCGACGAGGTCGGCAGCCTTCTGCGCCCGGCCAAGATCAAGGAGGCCCGCACCAAGCTCGAGAAGGGCGAGATCTCGGCCGACGATCTGCGCAAGATCGAGGACATGGAGATCGAGAAAGTCGTGCACAAGCAGGCCTCGATCGGCCTGAAGCTCGCGACCGACGGCGAATTCCGCCGCTCCTGGTGGCACTTCGACTTCCTGGCCAAGCTCACCGGCTGCGAGCTGTTCCATCCTGATGCCGGCATCCAGTTCGCCGGCGTGCAAACCCGTCACGACGCTGTGCGGGTGATCGACAAGCTCGACTTCCCCGCCGACCACCCGATGCTCGACCATTTCCGCTTCCTGAAGAAGTACGCCGACCAGGCTCACGTCACCGCCAAGATGACGATCCCTTCGCCGGCGGTGCTGCACTTCCGCGGCGGTCGCAAGTCGATCTCCAAGGATGTCTATCCCGATCTCGACGCGTTCTACGAGGACCTCGGCAAGACCTATCGCAAGGCGGTGAAGGCGTTCTACGACGCCGGCTGCCGCTATCTCCAGTTCGACGACACCGTGTGGGCCTATCTCTGCTCGCAGGACGAATTGCAGAAGGCGCGCGAGCGCGGCGACAATCCGGACGGCCTCCAGCAAATTTATGCGCGCATCATCAACTACGCGCTGGCCGAGAAGCCTGCCGACATGGTGGTGACGACCCATGTCTGCCGCGGCAATTTCCGCTCGACCTGGATCTCCTCGGGCGGCTACGAGCCCGTGGCCGAGACCATGCTCGCCGGCACCAATTACGACGGTTACTTCCTCGAATACGACTCTGACCGCGCCGGCGGTTTCGAGCCCCTGCGTTTCCTGCCCAAGGGCAACAAGGTCGTCGTGGTCGGCGTCATCACCTCGAAGTTCGGCGAGCTCGAGAAGAAGGACGACATCAAGCGCCGTCTGGAAGAAGCCTCCAAGTTCGCGCCGCTGGAGCAGCTCGCGCTCTCCCCGCAATGCGGCTTTGCCTCGACGGAAGAGGGCAACATCCTCTCCGAGGAAGAACAATGGGCCAAGCTCAGCCTTGCGGTCGAAATCGCGAAGGAAGTGTGGGGCAACTGATTTACCGCGCGGCTGCTGTCATTCCCCGCGAAGGCGGGGAATCCAGTACGCCGCAGCCTCTCCGTATCACGTCGGCGTCTCTGGAATACCGGATCGCCCGGTCAAGCCGGGCGATGACTGCTACGGGTTTTGCGGATAGCGGTGCTCATACACAAACCCGCCCTCACTTCTCCGCCAGATAGACCTCGCCCAGCAGCGACGAGTTCGACCACGGCACCTGCTTGTTCCGGGTGCTCGACACCACTTCCGCCCGCACTCGGGTCAGCATCTGCTGCACTTCCAGCCCGGGTGTCCCGAGGTGGCGCGACAGCGCGGCGGAGAATGGCGAATTGGCGCCTTCACCGTCGAGCGCGACCTGGCCCGGTGCGGTGGCGAACGCGATCAATGTGCCGGCGCCCAGCGTTGCGCCCGTGCCGAGGCTTGTCGGCGCCGCGAGGCCCGAGGCGCCCTCGATGGCACGGCTGCTGCCGGCGGATGCGACCTGCTGCGCCATCGGATTGTTGCGGCAGGCATCGAAGATCAGAATGTTGGTGCGGACCTGGTCGTCGAGGCCGGCCATGATCGTGTCCATGTCGATCATCGCTTCCGTCATGCCCGCGCCCGGCTTGAGCGCGACGTCGACGGGAATGAGGTAGTTGCGGCCGTCGACCTGCACGCCGTGGCCGGCATAATAGACCACCGCGACCTGGGCACGGGCCGCCTCGCGCAGGAAGTCGCGCGTCATCTTCTGCATCGCGGCGCGGTCGAGATCGACGCCCTCGGACACGGTGAAGCCGATGTCGCGCAGGCTCTTGGCAACGGCGCGCGCGTCGTTGGCCGGGTTGGGCAGGGGCTTCACATGCACGTAGGCGCCGTTGCCGATGATCAGCGCCATCCGTGCGCCGCGAGCGGCCGGACCGGGCGAGGGCGCCGGTGCCGCGTCGGTCCGCTGCGGAGCAGGCGTGGTCGTCGGCTGCGTTGCGGGTGAGGGCGCATCGCGCGGGATCGGCGCGGCGGCGTCGGTCACCAGCGACAGCCGAACCTTTGCGGTGGCCTGGTTGGCCTTGCTGCCGGCGTCGGACGCCACAATCGCCAGCGTCGCATTGTAGTCTTCGCGCGCGCGGCCGTAATCGCCCTTCGCTTCATAGGCCAGCGCGCGATGGGTGTAGCCGGAGATCAGCACGCTGTTCGGCGGCGTCATGATGTTGACGGGCGGCTTCTCCTTCGCCAGCCGGATCGCCTCGCTGCCGTCGGCGATGGCGCGATCGAGATCGCCCTTGGCGCGCCAGATCGCGGTGCGGTTGATCAAGGGCTGCGGCAGTGTCGGATCGAGCCGGATCGCCTGGTTGATGTCGGCGAGCGCACCGTCGAGATCGCCGAGCGCCTGTTTCGAGATACCGCGGTTCTGGAACGAGAATGCCGATTTCGGATCGGCCTTGATCGCCAAGTCGTAGTCGGCGATGGCCTTGGCATAGTCGTGCTTGCCGCGCCATGCGTTGGCCCGATTGTGGAAGATGGTGCCGCTGGGCGGTCCGAGCTTCAGCGCGTCGTCGAAATCGCTGATCGCGATCTCGTAGTCGCCCTTGTCGTAATAGGCCGATCCTCTGAGATTGTAGGCGGCCTGGCTCGGCTGCAGCCGGATCGCCTCGGTGGCGTCCGTAATGACTTTCGAATAGTCGCCCTTCTTGTTCCAGCCCACCGCGCGCCAGAAATGGATCGTCGCGAGCTGCTCGCCGCGAAACACCTTCAACGCGATGATCTTGTTGCAGGCATCGATCATCTTGTCGGCCGGTGTCGTGTCGGTGGTGCAGAGCGGCCCAAGCTGATTGCGCGCCTGGGCGGCCGCGGGCGCGGACCACAGGGTTGCGGCGAGCAGGCTGAGCGCGACGAGCAGGCGGCGCATGGCGGTGACCCCATCAGAACAGTGAAGCGCGTGTTTGTTGCCCGGCGGGGCGCAGGGGTTCATCAGGGCGCATGGCACAAGCGGCGGGGCACGCAGCCTTAATCGCTATTCCCTGAGTGGGCAGATTTTGCTACGAGGTGGGTCCCAACTCTCCTGCCCACCGCGTCCCACCCATGAAGAACGACGAAATCCTGAGCCAGATCACGGAGTTCTGCCGCAAGGCGGACATGGCGGAATCGACGTTCGGCCGGCGTGCGGTGAACGATGGGAAGCTGGTGCACCGCCTGCGCGAGGGCAAGCGCATCACCATCGACACGCTGGAGCGGATCCAGGCCTATATGGCGGCCTCGATGGCTGGCGGCGTGCCGCCGCCGCGCGGACTTCAGGTGCCGCCCGAGAAGCGCGATCCGCGCGGCAATTTCCGCTTCTTCGAGAACCGCCAGAAGTACCTGCTGTTCGTCCACACCTGCAGCGAAAAGCGGGTGGTTGCGGATCGGGTGGCGCTGGAGCTCGCCTCGATCCATCCGCGCCCACCGGCCCTGCGCCTGTTCGACGCCGGCGTTGGCGACGGCACGGTGCTGGCGCGGGTGCTGCGCGCGACACATCAGCGCTACCCGCATATGCCATTCTATGTGGCTGGCAAGGAGCTCAGCCTCGAGGACCTGCGCCTGACGCTGGAGAAGGTACCGGACCGCATTTTCGAGCATCCGGCGTCGGTGTTCGTCTTCACCAACATGTTCTACTCCGAGGCGCCCTGGCTGACGCCGGCATCGCCCGCGGCGGCGGCTGCGACGGTCTGGCACGAGGTCCCGCTGCGGGGCGCCTCGTCGGGCGAGTTCGAGCAGCAGATCGCCGAGCTCCGGCCATTCCTGGAGCAGAACTGGCGTGCCGCGATCAGCCCGCGCACCGCCATGCCGCTGTATGAGCGGCCCGTGGTTCTGGTGCTGTATCGCGAGGACCACAGGTTCCTGCTCGATTCGACCATTCCGCGCCCGGGCCAGACCGAGGCCAATTTCGACCTCGTCATCGCGTCCCAGCCCTACCGCGCCCTGTCCTCGGTCAACTTCCGCGCCAAGCGGATCATCGCACCTCTGGCAAAAGCGCTCCGGCCGGGAGGGCGGCTGATCGGAATCCACTCCCATGGCCAGGATCCGGGTATGGAAATGATCCAGGCGATCTGGCCCGGAGAAAATCCTTTCGCAGTGAGCCGTCATGAGCTATTGCGCGCCGTTAAGTATGAACTCGGATCGTTGGGCCGCGACTTAAATTTTAATGCTTATGCGGATAACCGCTCGATCTTCAGGTATGATATGGAAGCGCTGCCCAACGAGGTAACCGGGACGATCGGAACCTCGACGGCCTTTGCAGCGTGGAATGCGGCGGTGTATGTCGCTCAGATTGAGGACGACCGGTTGACAGAAATGACTCAAAACGGCCGCACTCTGGATGCCGCCAGGGACGTGCTGCGGAAGTACAATGGGCTCTGGTTTCTCGACGAATCCTACGTCATCTCGCGCCGGCGTGATTGACTTCATTCACAGGTAAATATCGCAAACGCCCGCCGGCTTAGCGGCGGAACAAGGGGTTACTGATGCGCGCGTCCTATCTCTTCACCAGCGAGTCCGTGTCCGAGGGTCATCCGGACAAGGTGTGCGACCGGATTTCCGACGAGATCGTCGATCTGTTCTACCGCGAAGGGCCGAAGGCCGGCATCGACCCCTGGCAGATCCGCGCCGCCTGCGAGACGCTCGCGACCACCAACAAGGTGGTGATTGCCGGCGAGACCCGCGGTCCGAAGTCGGTGACCAACGAGCAGATCGAAGGCGTCGTCCGCGGCGCGATCAAGGACATCGGCTACGAGCAGGAAGGCTTCCACTGGAAGACCTGCGACATCGAGATCCTCCTGCATCCGCAGTCGGCCGACATCGCCCAGGGCGTCGACGCGCTGCAGCCGGGCGAGGTCAAGGAAGAGGGCGCTGGCGACCAGGGCATCATGTTCGGTTACGCCACCAACGAGACGCCCGATCTGATGCCGGCGCCGATCTTCTACGCCCACAAGATCCTGCGCCTGATCTCCGAAGCCCGCCACTCCGGCAAGGAGAAGGTGCTCGGTCCGGACTCCAAGAGCCAGGTCACCGTCCAGTACGAGAACGGCAAGCCGGTCGGCGTGCGCGAGATCGTGGTGTCGCACCAGCATCTGGTCGAGGACATCTCGTCCAAGCAGATCCGCGACATCGTCGAGCCCTATGTGCGCGAGGCGCTGCCGAAGGACTGGATCACGCCGAAGACGATCTGGCACATCAACCCGACCGGCAAGTTCTTCATCGGCGGTCCAGACGGCGATTCCGGCCTGACCGGCCGCAAGATCATCGTCGACACCTATGGTGGCGCGGCTCCGCATGGCGGCGGCGCGTTCTCCGGCAAGGATCCGACCAAGGTCGACCGCTCCGCGGCCTATGCCGCGCGCTACGTCGCCAAGAACATCGTTGCCGCCGGTCTTGCCGACCGTTGCACGCTGCAGCTCGCCTACGCCATCGGCGTGGCGCGTCCGCTGTCGATCTACATCGACACCCACGGCACCGGTAAGGTTCCGGAGGAGCAGCTCGAGAAGGCGGCGGCGGAGGCGATGGATCTGACGCCCCGCGGCATCCGCACCCATCTCGATCTCAACCGTCCGATCTACGCGCGCACCTCGGCCTACGGCCATTTCGGCCGCACGCCCGACAACGAGGGCGGCTTCTCCTGGGAGAAGACCGACCTCGTCGAGCAGCTCAAGCGCGCGCTCTGAGTCACTTGCGTCATTCCGGGGGGCCGCAACAGCGGCGTCCCCGGAATCTCGAACTGCTGGGTTCCGGGTTCGCTCGTTTCACGCGCGGATCCGGAACGACGAGCCAAACAAACAGGAACCTCCCATGAACGCGAAGCCCGGCTTCACCGATTACATCGTCAAGGACATTTCGCTCGCCGACTTCGGCCGCAAGGAGCTCTCGCTCGCCGAGACCGAGATGCCCGGCCTGATGGCCACCCGCGAGGAGTACGGCCCCAAGCAGCCGCTCAAGGGCGCGCGCATCGCCGGCTCGCTGCACATGACGATCCAGACCGGCGTGCTGATCGAGACGCTGGCCGCGCTCGGCGCCGACATTCGCTGGGTCTCCTGCAACATCTATTCGACCCAGGATCACGCTGCCGCCGCGATCGCGGCCGCCGGCATTCCCGTCTTCGCCGTCAAGGGTGAGAGCCTGACCGAATATTGGGACTACACCGCCAAGCTGTTCGACTGGCACGGCGGCGGTTACCCGAACATGATCCTCGACGACGGCGGCGACGCCACGATGTACGTTCATCTCGGTCTGCGCGCCGAGAAGGGTGACACCGCCTTCCTCGACAAGCCCGGCTCTGAAGAAGAGGAAGTCTTCTTCGCACTGCTGAAGAAGCAGCTCAAGGAGAAGCCGAAGGGCTACTTCGCCGCGATCGCCGAGAGCATCAAGGGCGTTTCGGAAGAGACCACTACGGGCGTGCATCGTCTCTACGACATGCAGAAGGCCGGCACGCTGCTGTGGCCCGCCATCAACGTCAACGACAGCGTCACCAAGTCGAAGTTCGACAACCTCTATGGCTGCCGTGAATCGCTGGTCGACGGCATCCGTCGCGGCACCGACGTGATGATGTCGGGCAAGGTCGCGATGGTCGCCGGCTTCGGCGACGTCGGCAAGGGTTCGGCCGCCTCGCTGCGCCAGGCCGGCTGCCGCGTCATGGTGTCGGAAGTCGATCCGATCTGCGCGCTGCAGGCCGCGATGGAAGGCTACGAGGTCGTGACCATGGAAGACGCGGCGCCCCGTGCCGACATCTTCGTCACCGCGACCGGCAACAAGGACATCATCACCATCGAGCACATGCGCGCGATGAAGGATCGCGCCATCGTCTGCAACATCGGTCACTTCGACAACGAGATCCAGATCGCGGGTCTGCGTAACCTGAAGTGGACCAACATCAAGCCGCAGGTCGACGAGATCGAATTCCCCGACAAGCACCGCATCATCCTGCTGTCGGAGGGGCGCTTGGTGAACCTCGGCAACGCGATGGGTCATCCGTCCTTCGTGATGTCGGCGTCCTTCACCAACCAGACGCTGGCGCAGATCGAGCTGTTCGCCAACAACAAGGACGGCAAGTACAAGAAGGAAGTCTACGTGCTGCCGAAGTCGCTGGACGAGAAGGTGGCCCGCCTCCACCTCGCCAAGATCGGCGTCAAGCTCACCGAGCTGCGCAAGGACCAGGCCGACTATATCGGCGTGAAGCAGGAAGGCCCGTACAAGTCGGATCATTACCGGTACTGAGCGACGCAGTTGCGACACAAAGGCCCCGGAGCGATCCGGGGCTTTTTTTTGGGGGCTCGCCTGTGGTACGCTTTCAGGTAGAGCCAAAACGAGCCTGCGACTTCCAGAGCGGGCGGCCGCTTTTTCCTACGTTCATTGTCACAATGCATATGGAGGAAATGCGATGTCCAGCGAAGCCAATGTTCAGCTGTTGAAGGAAGCCTATCGCGAGTGGAGCGATAGCAAGGGCCAAAACGTGGACTACTGGTTCGACAACGTCATCGGCCCGCAGATCAAGTTCGACTCGATCCCTCAGGGGGACGCAGCGGTGCCGTTTGCGAGGAGTTATGACGATCGCACCGCACTGCGCGGCTATTTCAACGGTCTGCTGGCTGACTGGAGCATGCAGTACTACACGATGAGCGAATTCGTCGCGCAGGGCGACACCGTGATCGCGCGCGGCGAATGTGCGTGGACCAACAAGAAGACCAACAAGGTCGCGAAGACACCGAAGATCGACTACTGGCGCTTCGAGGACGGCAAGGCGGTCGAATTCCACGAGTATTTCGACACCGCCAAGGTCTACGGCGCCACCGTTCCATGATGGTTGCAATTCGGCGCGGCGCTGCCCATGCTGCGGCGAGGGAGAACGCCATGACCGAAGCCAAAGAACATTTCGACGTCCTTATCGTCGGTGCCGGCCTGTCCGGCATCGGCGCGGGCTATCATTTGCAGACGAGGTGTCCGACCAAGAGGTACGTCATCCTGGAGGGGCGCGACTGCATCGGCGGCACCTGGGACCTGTTCCGCTATCCCGGCATCCGCTCCGACAGCGACATGTTCACGCTCGGCTATTCCTTCAAGCCGTGGACCGATCCGAAGGCGATCGCGGACGGGCCGCAGATTCTGAACTACGTGCGCGAGACCGCGGCCGAGAACGGCATCGAGAAGCACATCCGCTTCCGCCATCGCGTTAAACGCGCCTCGTGGTCGACGCCGGACGCGCGCTGGACCATCGAGGCCGAGCGCATCACGGGCGAGGGCGCGAGCGAGCTGGTGCGTTTCACCTGCAACTTCCTGTTCATGTGCTCGGGCTATTACAAATACGAGGGGGGCTACACGCCGGAGTTCAAGGGCGTTGCGGATTATGCCGGCCGCATCGTGCATCCGCAGAAATGGACCGAGGACATCGACTATGCGGGCAAGCGCGTGGTCGTGATCGGCTCAGGCGCCACCGCGGTGACGCTGGTGCCGGAGCTCGCCAAGAAGGCAGCGCAGGTCACCATGCTGCAGCGCTCGCCGACCTACGTGGTGTCGCGTCCGGCGCAGGACCCAGTCGCCAACAAGATCCGCCGCAATCTGCCGACGCGGCTTGCCTATCATGTGATCCGCTGGCGCAACGTGATGTGGGGGATGTTCTTCTTCCAGCTCAGCCGGCGCAAGCCTGCGAAAGTGAAGGACCTCATCCTCAAGGGCGTGCGGATGGCGCTCGGTCCCGACTACGACGTCGCGACCCATTTCACGCCGCGCTACAATCCCTGGGATCAGCGGCTCTGCCTGGTGCCCGACGGTGATTTGTTCAAGGCGATCCGCGAGCAGCGCGCCAGCGTCGTCACCAGCGAGATCGACACGTTCACGCATGACGGTATCCGCCTGAAGGACGGCCGCGAGCTTGCCGCCGACATCATCGTGACGGCGACCGGGCTGGTGCTTCAGGTCGTCGGCGGTCTCGACGTCAGCGTCGACGGCCGCGCGGTCGATTTCGCGAGCACGCTGACCTACAAGGGCATGATGTATGCCGACGTGCCGAACATGGCCTCGGCCTTCGGCTACACCAACGCGTCCTGGACGCTGAAATGCGATCTCACCTGCGAATATGTCTGCCGGCTCATCAACTACATGGACCGGCACAATTTCCGTCAGTGCATGCCGCACAATGACGACCCCGAGATCACGGCGCAGCCATCGTTGGACTTCACCTCGGGCTATGTGCAGCGCTCGGTGGCCAAGATGCCGAAGCAGGGCTCGAAGCAGCCGTGGCGGCTGTACCAGAACTACGCGCTCGACATCGTCTCCTTGCGCTTCGGCCGGATCGACGACGGCGTGATGCGCTATTCCTGAATTACGCCGCCGTCCGCGGTTACGCCTTGCGCGTGGTCAGCGCGAGGCCAAGGTCGATCGCCAGCGCAAGGACGACCGCGCCGCCACCAAGGCCGAACAGGACCAGATAGTCGCCGCCGGTCTGCGCATAGATCCAGGAGAAGCCATAGGCGGCAGCGGCCTGGAACAGCGCGAAGCTGGTGGTGGCGTGGCTCCAGGTCGCGCGCTGCTGTTCGGTCGAATGAGGCACGAGCTCATGGATGCGTCCAAGCACCAGCGGCACGATGCCCGGCGTGAAGCCGCCGGCCACGACGCTCGACATGATCAGCGAGACAGGCGCGGTGCTGACGGTTGGCAGCAGCACGGCGGCCGCCTCGATCAGGAACGCCGCGCGCAGGGCCGGGCCGAACCCTGTGCGATCGCCGAGATGGCCGGTGACGAGCGGGCCGACGATCGCACCGAGGCCGTACAGCACCCAATAGTTCGATCCCGCGCCAATGCCTTGGCCGAGGCCGCGCGCCACGAAATCGACGATGAAGACCATGTGCGGCACCAGCGCCACGGCGTTGAGGCCGTACTGGATCAGCAGCGCGCGGGCGGCCGGTGAAGCTTGATGACGCTTTGCCTGATGTGAAGGTGCTGTATCGGACTTCGCTTCGGCAGGCCAGTTCCACCAGCTCGCAAGCGTCAGCAGGGCTGAGAGCACGCCGAGCCCATACCAGCTCTGCTGCAAGCCCTGTTGCAGCAGTAGCGGTACCAGCGTGCCCGATGCCGCGACGCCGAGGCCGACGCCAGCAAAGATGATGCCGCCGACGATGCCGCGTCTGGCGGCTGACGTGTGCGGCAGAATCACGGAGGCTGTCAGCACCATGATGATGCCGCCGGTGAATCCAGACAGAAAGCGCCAGGCGAAGAACCAGGTGAATGACACCGGGGCTGAGCTTGCGAAGAAGGAAAGGGTGGCGAGCAGCATCATGGCCCGCAGCGCGCGGACCGCGCCGATCCGGGTGGCCGCAGCGCGCGCCGCGAGCGCGCCGGCGAGATAGCCGGCGAGGTTCGCCGCGCCGAGAAAGACGACGTCGGAGGCGCTGAACCATCTTGCCGCGATCAGAGCCGGGATCAGCGGCGTGTAGGAGAAGCGGGCGAGGCCGAGCCCTACCAGTGACGCGGACAGGCCCGCCATCGCACATCGCCAGCCTTGCTTCGGAGAAGCCTGGTGCGACGTCGACCCCGGCCGCGGGTGCGGCCGGGTTTCAACGCGTTGCTTCGTGTCTGTCTTGGTCATGTCATCCTCCTGCGCGCGAGCGCGCGCGGACGCTTTCAATGGCCGGCGCTCTGGCCGCCATCGACATGCAGGATCTCGCCGGTGACGAAGGAGGCGCCCTCGAGATAGAGCACGGCATCGACGATGTCGGACATCTCGCCCATGCGGCCCAGCGGATGCATCGCGCCGTACTGCGCGTGCGTCGCGACGGCGTGCATCGGCGACTTGATGATGCCGGGCGCCACGGCATTCACCCGGATGCCTCGCCTGGCGTATTCGATCGCGAGCGACCTGGTCGCGGCGTTCAGCCCGCCCTTGCTCAGCGAAGCCAGCACCGAGGGTACGTTCGAATTGGCCTGGTCGACCAGCGTGGTCGTGATCTGGACGACGTGGCCGGACCCCTGCTTCTCCATCTCGGCAATCGCGAGCTGCGTGACGTTGAAGAAGCCGGCGACGTTGGTGCCCATCACGGCGGCATAGTCTTCTGCCGTATACTGCGTGAAGGGCTTGGCGACGAAGATGCCGGCATTGTTGACCAGCGTGTCAACGCGGCCGAAGCGGGCGACGGCCTGCGCGACCACGCGCTCGGCGGTGGCCCGGTCGGCGATGTCGCCGGGAACGGCGAGGACGTCGTCGTCGCCCGATGGCTTGACAGACCGCGCCGTGGCGACCACGCGATAATTGCGATCGCGAAAACCCTGGACCAGGGCAGCGCCGATGCCCTGCGATGCACCGGTGATGATGGCGACTTTCTGCTCGATACCCATGACGGGCTCCTGTTGTTGATATCTGCACCAGCACTGGCTGGCTTGGCCGTTCAGGTACGCCGCGGCGGCGCGTTCGCGAAGACGCGCTCTCCGGCAGACACTCTTTCGCGGCGCGAACGAATGCCGGACCTGCCATTGGCAACGGTTGTCGCCCCGGAGGGGACCGCCTAGCTTGCGAGTGGAATCTCAGGGGGCGGCGCGAGGCGTATGGATCGTCTGGATGCGATGAAGGTGTTCGTCCTTGCCGTGGACGAGGGCAGCCTCGCGGCCGCCGGGCGCCAGCTCGGCCGCTCGCCGGCTGCAGTGAGCCGCGCCATCGCCTTTCTGGAGCAACACGTCGGCGCCGAGCTGCTGCACCGGACGACGCGCGCGATCAAGCTGAGCGAGGAGGGCGAGCGCTATGTCGCGGTCTGGCGCCGCGTGCTCACCGAGCTGGAGGAGGCCGACGACATCGCGGCCGGTCCGCGCACCGCGCCGCGCGGCCTGCTCACGATCACGGCTCCCGTGGTGTCGGGCGAGATGGTGCTGCGGCCGATCCTCGATGCGTTTCTCGATGCCTATCCGACGGTGTCGGCCAAGCTGCTGCTGTTCGATCGCGCGGTCAATTTGATCGAGGAGGGCATCGATATCGCCCTTCGGATCGGCCCACTGGCGGGTTCGGCGATGGTGGCGATGCGGGTCGGGGAGATCAGCCGCGTCGTCGTTGCAGCGCCGCGCTATCTGAAGCAGCACCCGCGCATTACCGAGCCCGGTGATCTCGCCAAGCACCAGATCGTGGCGATGGCCCATCTTCCCCATTTCTGGACTTTTGCGCCGCGGGCCGGGTCGTCGGCTGCCCGGACAGTCCAGTTCACTCCGAGGCTGGTCGTCAACAGCACCTATGCGGCGGTGGCCTCCGCGGTCGCCGGACGCGGCGTGGCGCGGATGTATTCGTATCAGGTGGCCGAGCAGGTCGCGCGCGGCGAGCTCGAGATCGTGCTGGCTGGCGATGCGGATCCCGAAATGCCCGCCCACCTGATCTGCCCGCAGGGCCGGCTCTCGGTGCCGAAGGTGCGCGCCTTCACCGACTTTGCCGTGCCCCGGCTGAAGAAGCAGTTTGCGCTATTGAAGAAAAGCATCAATGCGCGCTGATCCGCTGCGTCTCCCGCAATGCGTTGTTTTGCGTATACGGGACCTGGGCGGAATCGGCCATGCTGCCCAAACGGTTAACGCCGGATTAACCGGTGAGTCCTAGCCTGTCTCGGCCGGGTTACTCGCAAGGCCGAGGTGAGCCCAATGGAAGCCCAGAAGATCGCGGTCGACGCCGTCGTCGCGCTGACCGATTGCGACCGCGACGCCGTCATCGCCTTTATCCGCCAGCTCTATCTCGCTGGCGTCAGAGATCCCAAGCGCCTGACCTTCAAGGGCTTGCAGGCCCTGTCCCGGGCGTAATTCGGGCGGTTTCGGCCCTTTCGGCCCCAAGTTCCGCCCAGAAGCTCTCCCCAGCGTGATTGCAACCCATCGGTGAATAACTTGTCGCTCGGGCCCGGCCGGAGTAGATGACGTCCCGGCTGGGTTACTCGGGATTTGGGGAAATGCTGAAACAGCTTTTTGCGCCGCAACTTGTCATTCTCTATGTGCTCGCGGCTTCGACGATTTACGTTCACTTCCGCGGCAAGCAGCGACTGCGCTTCGCGCGCCAGCTTGGCGATCACTCGACCTATCTCGCCCCCTACAATGTGCTGATGTATGCGGGCTCGGCCGTGCCGAACAAGCCGGTGATCTCGGTCGAGCAGTTTCCCGAGCTCAAGCCGCTCAGCGAGAATTGGGAAACGATCCGCGACGAGGCCGTCCGTCTGTTCGACGAAGGCTTCATTCGCGCTGCCGCGAAGAACAACGACTGGGGCTTCTACTCGTTCTTCAAGAGCGGCTGGAAGCGGTTTTACCTGAAATGGTACGACGACTTCCTGCCGTCGGCGAACACGCTGTGCCCGAAGACGGTGGAGCTGCTCAAGTCGATCCCGAGCGTGCATGGCGCGATGTTCGCGATGCTGCCGCCGGGCGGCAAGCTCGGCGCGCACCGCGATCCCTTCGCCGGCTCGCTGCGCTATCACCTCGGCCTCGTCACGCCGAACTCGAACAAGTGCCGCATCCTCGTCGACGGCGTCGAATGCGTCTGGCGCGACGGCGAAGCCTTCATGTTCGACGAGACCTTCATCCACAGCGCGGAGAATGCGACCGACGTCAACCGCATCATCCTGTTCTGCGACGTCGAGCGGCCGATGAAATACGGCTTCATGACCGCGATCAACCGCTGGGTCAGCCATCACATCGTCAAGGCGTCGGCCACCCAGAACGTCGACGGCGAGCATGTCGGTGCGTTGAACAAGGTGTTCGGCAAGCTCTACGAGATTCATCTCGGCAGCCGTAAGGTCAAGGAGTGGAACCGCAACGTCTACTACACGCTGAAATATTCGCTGACGGCGCTGATCCTCGGCTTGATCGTGTATTCGGCGCTGAGGTGACGGGTAGCGGAATGGCATCACTGCCGGCGGCGAACGCGGAGATCGCAGGGTTCTTCCGGCAATGGCTGGAGACCTTCGCGGGCTATGTCCGCGAGGTCGACTACGCCTCGGCCCGGCCGCTCTTCCATCCGGATGTGCTGGCCTTCGGCACGCATAACGACGTCATTCCCGGTCTCGATCAGTGGGTCTCGACGCAGTGGGACAATGTCTGGCCGAAGACGGCCGACTTTCGCTTCGTGCTCGAGCAGACCTCGATCCTGGCATCCCCCGATGGCGCGATGGCGACCGTGATCGCGCCCTGGACGAGCACGGGCTATCACCCCGACGGCAGCACGTTTGCCCGTCCCGGCCGGGCTACGATGGTGTTTTCGAGAGAGGACGATGGCTGGCTGTGCGTGCACTCGCACATGTCGCTCAACCGGGGTGTGCCGCAGGCAAGCCACGCCAATCGGCCGGTGAAGGCCTGGTAGATGCGATCGGAATAGAAAAGGCCCCGGACACGTCGGGGCCTTTCGATTTGAGTTCGCCCCTGCGGCTTATTCCGGCTGGCCGATCGAGACCTTCAGCGTGCCGACGCCGTCGACGCCGCATTCGAGCTTGTCGCCGGGCTGGAGCTGCGACACGCCGGCGGGCGTGCCGGTCATGATGATGTCGCCGGCGGCGAGCTTCACCTGCTGCGAGAGCTGCCAGATGATCTCGGGCACGTTCCAGATCAGCTCGGTGAGGTCGCCCTTCTGAGCTTCCTTGCCGTTGACCGTCAGCCAGATCTTGCCCTTGGCGGGATGGCCGATCTTGGCGGCCGGCTGCACCGCGGAGCAGGGCGCCGAGCCGTCGAACGACTTGCCGATCTCCCAGGGACGCTCCTTCTTGCGCGAAGCGATCTGGAGGTCGCGGCGGGTCAGGTCGATGCCGACGGCGTAGCCGTAGACATGGTCGAGCGCCTTGTCGGCGGGGATGTTGAGGCCGCCGCTCTTCATCGCGACGACCAGCTCGACCTCGTGATGCAGATCCTTGGTCAGCGGCGGATAGGGGATGGTGGCGCCGTCGGGCACCAGCATGTCGGCGTGCTTGGCGAAGAAGAACGGCGGGGCGCGCTCGTCATTGCCCATCTCGCGGATGTGTTCGAGATAGTTGCGGCCGACGCACCAGATGCGGCGGACCGGATAGCGGCCGCTCTCGCCGACGACGGGAAGCGAAGCCTGGGGCGGAAGCGGGATGACGTAGGAGGCGGCGTTCATGCGGGTCTCGCGGCTCTTGAGGTTGACTGGGAATTCTAGGCGGTTGCGCTGATCGGCGCCAGAGCGCCGGAATCGTGATGTTGCAGGCGGAAGAACGAGGCATAGCGCCCGCTGCGGCTGAGCAGCTCGTCGTGCCGGCCCTGCTCGACGATCTCGCCGCCCTCGACCACCAGGATGCTGTCTGCGTGCATGATGGTGTGCAGCCGGTGCGCGATCACGATGGTGGTGCGGTTCCGGCAGAGATGCTCGATCGCCTCCTGCACCTGCTTCTCGGACTCGGAATCGAGCGCGGCGGTGGCTTCGTCCAGCAGGATGATCGGCGCGTTCCTGATCAGCGCGCGCGCCACCGCGATGCGCTGGCGCTGCCCGCCGGACAGTTGCGTGCCGTGCTCGCCGACCGGCGTGTCATAGCCGAGCGGGAAGCTCATGATGAAATCATGCGCGCAGGCCGCTTTCGCCGCCTCGATGATCTCGTCCTCGCTCGCGCCCGGCTTGCCGAAGGCGATGTTGCTGCGGATGGTGTCGCGAAACAGGTAGACGTCCTGGCCGACATAAGCGGTCTGCGCCCGCAGCGATCTGCGCGAGACGGCACCGATCGACTGGCCGTCGATCACGATGTCGCCTTGCGTCACCTCGTAGAAGCGCAATAGCAGTGCCAGCACGGTCGATTTGCCGCCGCCGGACGGGCCGACCAAAGCGGTGACCGTGCCGGGCTCGGCCGTGAAGCTCATGCGGTTGAGGATGGTCTCGTTGGCGCGATAGGAGAAGCTGACGTCGCGCAGTTCGATGCGGGCATCGGAGAGCTTCAGCGCCGGCTTGTCGTCGTCGGCATGTTCGCTGGCCGGACTGTCGATGATCTCGAGCAGCATGCGCGCGCCGACGAGCTGGCTGTTGAGATCGATGTTGAGCCGCGCCAGCCGCTTGGCCGGCTCGGTTGCCATCAGGAAGGCGGTCATGAAGGAGAAGAACGCGCCGGGCGTGGCGTTGAGCGCGACCACGGCATAGCCGCCGTACATCAGGCACCCCGCAACCGCGAAGCCGCCGAGCATTTCCATCAGCGGGTTGGAGCGGTTGGCGACGCGCGCCATCTTGTTGGCATTGCGCTCGACGATCGCGATGTTCTCGTCGATGCGCTTCTGCATGGTGTCTTCGAGCGTGAACGCCTTGACCGTGCGGATGCCCTGCAGCGATTCCTGCATCGTCTCCATGATGTCGGCGGTGCCGGTGAACTGGTTGAAGGCGAGGCCCTTGATGCGCTTGACCAGCTTGCGCAGCACCAGCATCGCCGGCGGCACCGCGACGAGGCCGATGAACGACATCAGCGGATCCTGCCACACCATCACGCCGATCATGGCGAGCAGCATCAGGAGGTCGCGGCCGACGGCGTTGACCAGCATGTTGAGCACGTCGGTGATGGATTTTGCGCCGGCCGTCAGCCGCGCCAGGAACTCTGACGAGTGCCGCTCGGAGAAGAAGCCGACGCTCTCGCGCATCAGCTTGGCGAACAGCTGGCGCTGATTGGTGGCGAGGATCGCGTTCGAGATCTTGGTCAGGATCACCATGTGGCCGTAGGTGGCCACGCCCTTGATGAAGAGCAGCAGCACCGTGATGCCGGAGAACATCGCGATGCCCGGGATGTTCTTGTCGACATAGGCCTGATTGATGACCTGGCCGAGCACGTAGGTCGCGCATGCGGTCGCACCCGCGGCCACCGCCATCAGCGTGAAGGCGACGAGGTAGCGCCGCCAGTACACGACTCCCTGCTCCATGACGAGGCGGCGAATCAGGGTCGCTGCCGCATAGGGATCGTCGGTGATTTTCTTTGGAAACTGAGCCATCCGGTGTCCATTGACGGCGCAGGACAAAGCCTGCCCGCGCGTCAGGGATCGATGGGCCTCTGTGCCCGCTCGAGCGGGGCTTTTCAAGCCCAATTAAGGGCTTGCGCTTGGGGCGATTCTAGGCCGAGGCGGCGTGGCGGAGCTCGCCATGGCGCTCGTGGAACAGCTTGTCCTCCCACGCCAGAGCGTGGGCGGCGATGGTCTCGAGGTCCTCGTATTGCGGCTTCCAGTCGAGCAGGCCGCGGATGCGGCTGGTGTCGGCGACCATGGTCATGATGTCGCCCGGCCGGCGCGGCGCGTATTGCACGGCGAAGCTGCGGCCCGACACCCGGCGCACGGCGTCGATGGTCTCCAGCACCGAATAGCCGCGGCCATAGCCGCAATTCAGCGTCGTCGAGGCGCCGCCATTGCGCAGATAAGCGAGCGCCGAACGATGCGCCTGCGACAGGTCGGTGACGTGGATGAAGTCGCGGATGCAGCTGCCGTCGGGGGTCGGATAGTCGGTGCCGAACACGTCGATCTTGGCGCGCTGGCCGGTCGCGGCCTCGACCGCGATCTTGAGCAGATGCGTGGCGCCGGCGGTGGCGAGCCCGATGCGCGCCTGCGGATCTGCGCCGGCAACGTTGAAATAGCGCAGCGTGACGTACTGCATGCCGTAGGCGGCGGCGACGTCGTGCAGCATGATCTCGGTCATCAGCTTCGAGGAGCCGTACGGCGACAGCGGCCGCGTCGGCGCGTGCTCGGGCACCGGCACCTGGTCCGGATTGCCGTAGACGGCCGCGGTCGAGGAGAAGATGAAGCGATTGATGCCGCGCTTGACCGCGACGTTGAGCAGGTTGCGCGCGGTCATGAAGTTGTTGCGGTAGTAGCCGAGCGGATCGCGCATCGAATCCGGCACGACGACGGAGCCGGCGAAATGGATGATGCTCTCGATGTTGTGCTGGGCGATCACGCCTTCGAGCAGGTTCTCGTCGCCGGCATCGCCGATGAACAGCGGCACGCCCTCGGGCAGATAAGCGGAAAAGCCCGTGGAGAGATCGTCGATCACGACGACGTCCTCGCCGGCTTCCGCCAGCGCGAGGACCGTGTGACTTCCGATATAGCCGGCGCCGCCGGTGACTAGCACAGTCATGATCTCACCCGTCTTCGATCAACGCGGCACGTTAACGTTTGCGCGGTGAAGAGGGGGTTTCGGCGTAGCTGAACTGGTCACTATGCTTAATGTTGCGTATAGGGGGCCGGTCAAACGGAGCATGACGTGGCCAATTCCCCCGGCGATCTCGAATTGATCGTGCCAAATCTGCACAGGCGCTATTCCGGGGTCACCGCGACCAACCGGATGGTGGCGCCGCGGCTGGCGAAACTGTATCGCGCCGCCTGGTTCGGCTCGGACGCGCCGGAGGGCATCGCGCGGCTCGGGGGTGCGGGTTTCCTGAAGCTATGGCGCCGCAAGGCGCCGCTGATCTGGCACGCGCGGCGCAACAACGAGATGATCGCGGGCGTCGTGCTGCGCGCGCTCGGCTGGCCGCTGAAGCTCGTGTTCACCTCGGCGGCGCAGCGGCATCACAGCTGGATCACGCGCTGGCTGATCTGGCGCATGGACGCGATCATCGCGACGAGCGATATCTCGGCCTCGTTCCTGAAGGTGAAGGCGACCGTGATCCCGCATGGCGTCGACACCGACGTCTACGCGCCGCCGGTCGATCGCGCTGCGGCCTTCGCCGAAAGCGGTCTGCCGGGCCGCTACGCCATCGGCTGCTTCGGTCGCGTGCGCGCGCAGAAGGGCACTGATGTGTTCGTCGACGCGATGTGCCGCCTGTTGCCGCTCTATCCGGATTTCACCGCCGTCGTCGTGGGGCAAGTTACGGCCGAGCAGACGCCCTTTGCCAACGCTCTGAAGAAGCGGATCGAGGCCGCGGGCCTGCAATCGCGCATCGTCATCACCGGCGAGCTGCCGATCGAAGACGTGCAGCGCTGGTATCAGCGGCTGACGATCTACGCCTTCACCTCGCGCAATGAAGGTTTTGGCCTGACGCTGATCGAGGCGATGGCGGCGGGCAGCGCCCTCGTTGCCGCGCGCGCCGGCGCGGCCGAGCTCGTGGTCGAGGATGGCGTCAGCGGCGTGCTGGTCCCGACCGGTGACGCGGATGCGCTGGCGGCGGCGCTGGAGCCGTTGATGCGCGATGTGGCTGCCGCCACGGCGATGGGGCAACGCGGGCGGGCGCGGGTGCTCGAAAAATTCAGCCTCGATGCGGAAGCAGCGCGGATCGGCGAGGTCTATCGGCCGCTGCTTTGAGCCCGCCATCTCGCCGGCCAACAAAAATCGCGAAAACAACCCCATGCACAGTAGGCGGGGCCAGCAAAATCAACGGCTTGGAGTCCCCTGGGGCAGAGTGCAGATTTACGAATCTGGTTCGATCCATGGGGCAGGCGAGGTAGCGTTCCCGTGTTGGGAATTTGAATTGATCCCATAGTGGGAACATGCTATGGCTATGAACGTAATTGCGAGGAAGGCGCTCAAGGTCTTTTGGGGCCGATACCCCCAAGCGGAGACCCCCTTGGGCGTTTGGTACGAAATCGTTTCGAAGGGTGACTGGAGCGGTCCGGCAGACCTCAAGAGGGCGTTTGGAAACAACGTGGACTTCGTTGGTGACAACAGAGCCATCTTCGACATAGGCGGCAACAAGTATCGCCTTGTGGTTCACTTCTCCTACAAGTTCAAGACAGCCCTCATCAAGTTTGTCGGCACGCACGCAGAGTACGACGGAATAGACGCGGAGATCGTGTGATGATGGACGTAAGGCCTCTCCACAACGAACAGGATTACGACTGGGCCATCCGCGAAGTATCTCGCTATTTCGAGGCCGAGCCGCTTCCTGGCACGCCTGACGGTGATCGCTTCGAAGTCTTGTCGTCGCTCATCAAGGAATACGAAGACAATCACTTCGCGATCACTCACCGCGATCCGATCGATGTCCTCCATTTCGCAATCGAGTCCATGGGGCGATCGCAGGCAGAATTGGCGGCGTTGATTGGACGCAATCGTGCGTCCGAGATTTTGAATCGCGTCCGCCCGCTGACGCTGGACATGATCCGGACCATCAGCAAGGAATGGAATATTCCGATTGGTGCTCTGACGGCTCAATATGAGCTGGGGCGTGCATCTGCGTAGTCCGTTGGCGAATTCTGACGCTCACGTCCCCAAGATAACGAGCCGTCCTCGCATATGACGGCTAAACCGGCGCCCCCACCTCGCTCAGCACCCGCTCCGCAATCCCCACCACCTCGCTGGCCGCAATGTTCCGCATGCAGCGGTGGTCGTTCATCCTGCAGATCGTGCTCTGGCAGGGCTGGCAGGACAGCTTTTCCTTGTCCTGCACCACGGTTGCGGCAAGGCCGTTCAGTGGCGCCCAGAGATAGGGGCTGGTCGGGCCGAAGATGCCCATGGTGGGCGTGCCGAGCGCGGCTGCGATGTGCATCAGGCCGGAATCGTTGGAGATGGCAACGCCCGCCGCGGCCATGGCCAGCACGCCGTTGCGCAAGTCGTTGCCGGTGAGGTCCCGCACCCCCGGGCCGCCAGCGGTCCCAGCACCGCCGGCCGCGACGATCTCCTGGGCGAGGCCCTTTTCGGCGGGGCCGCCGACGACCCAGACCTCCAGCCCGCGCTCGGCCAGCAGGCGGGCGGCTTCCGGATAATAGGTCCAGCGTTTTGACACGCCGACCGAGCCTGGGGCGAGCGCCACCGCCGCCCCCGCGCTGAGGCCGTTGGCCTGGCGCCAGCGCGTGACGTCCTCTGCCGGGACCCGCAATTGCGGCACCGGCCATTCCGGGGGCAGGGGGGCGCCGTCGGGCTGGGCCAGGGCGGCGTTCTTGTCGATGAAGCGGGGCAGCTTCCTCTCGCCCCAGCGCCAGCGATTGAGCAGGCCGAACCGGAACTCGCCGACGAAGCCGACCCTTTCAGGGATACCGGCCAAAGCGGGCGCAATGGCCGCCTTCCAGGTCCGGGGCAGCACCAGGGCGGTGCCGTAGTCCCGCTCGCGCAGGAGCTTGGCCAGGCCCAGCTGGCGGCCCACCGCGAGCCGGCCGCGCGGCAGGTCCCAGACGATGCCCTGACGCACGCCGGGCATGTAATCGACCAGTGGGGCGCACAGGGGTGTGGTCAGGAGATCGACCGGACGGTTCGGCCAGCGCTCCTTCAGGACCCGGACCACGGTGTGATTCCGGACGAAATCGCCGATCCACATGTAGGGAATGATCAGAATCGGGCGAGTGTCGTCCCGATCTGCGTTCCCGCTAAATTGCGAATCTTGGTTCATTCGTTGATGGGGTCGGGCGATCTGATTTGTGGCGGTTCGGTAGCTGTTCCGGGCCGGCAGGTAAAGCCGCCAGACCGCTCCATCCCAAAACCGCTTACACTTTGCCGGCTCATGCGCTACGGCAGGGCCGGGCCGCACAAAATCGGGCAGGGATTTCGGAATGTTGCTGGTGACCGGCGGGGCCGGTTTTATCGGGTCGAATGTCGTGGCCGCGCTCAATGAGTCGGGCCGAAGCGACGTCGTGGTTTGCGATGTCCTCGGCAGCGAGGGTAAGTGGCGCAACCTCGCCAAGCGGCAGCTTGTGGATATCGTCCCCCCGGCCGAGCTGATGGACTGGCTGAAGGGCCGCAAGCTCGATGCCGTGATCCATCTCGGGGCGATTTCGGCGACCACCGCCACCGACGGCGACCTCGTGTTCGAGACCAATTTCCGCCTGTCGACGCGCCTTCTGGACTGGTGCACGGCGAACGCGGTGCCGTTCATCTACGCCTCCTCGGCGGCGACTTATGGCGATGGCGAGACCGGTTTCGACGACGATGCCTCGATCCCCGCGTTGAAGAAGCTCCGGCCGATGAATCTCTACGGCTGGAGCAAGCACATGTTCGATCTCGCGGTGGTCGAGCGCCGCACGAACGGCGATCCGTTGCCGCCGCAATGCGTGGGCCTGAAGTTCTTCAACGTGTTCGGTCCCAACGAATACCACAAGGGCTCGATGATGAGCGTGCTGGCGCGCCGCTTCGACGACGTCAAGGCCGGCCGGGTCGTGCAATTGTTCAAGTCGCATCGCGAGGGCATTGCCGACGGCGATCAGCGCCGCGATTTCATCTATGTCGACGATGTCGTGCGCGTCGTCATGTGGCTCCTGGCAACGCCGTCGGTGTCCGGGCTCTTCAACGTCGGAACCGGCAAGGCGCGCAGCTTCAAGGATCTCATGTTGGCTGCCTATGCGGCGCTCGGCACCAGGCCCAACATCGAATATATCGACATGCCCGAGCAGATCCGCGCGGCCTACCAATACTTCACCCAGAGCGAGGTCGATCGCCTGCACCGCGCCGGCTATAATTGCGGCTTCACGACGCTCGAGGACGCGGTGAAGGCCTATGTCGGGGACTACCTCGACCGGCCCGATCGCTTCCGCTGAGGCTTTTTGACCATGCCGACGCCCATTCTCGATTTCGACGCCATCGCGCAAGCCATCTCAGGCCGCACGGTGCTGTGCATTGGCGACATCATGCTGGACGAGTTCGTCTATGGCGAGGTGTCGCGGATCTCGCCGGAAGCGCCGACGCCCGTCATCGCGGCCCAGCGCAGCGAGATTCATATCGGCGGCGCCGGCAATGTCGCGCGCAACGTCGCCTCGCTCGGCGCGCGCTGCATCTTCGTCGGCCTCGTCGGCGAGGACGATGCGGGCAAGCGGCTCGCTTCGGCGCTTGGCGAGCAGGCCGGAATAGAATGCATCCTGGTGTGCGACCCGTCGCGGCCGACCACGCGAAAGGTCCGTTTCGTCTCCGAGCACTTCTCCACGCACATGCTGCGCGCGGATTGGGAGCAGGCGGCGCCTGCCTCCGATGACATCGAGACGAAGCTGATCGAGGCGATCCTGCCGCAGATCGCGCGCGCCGACATCGTGCTCCTCTCGGACTACGCCAAGGGCGTGCTGACGGCACGCGTCATCCGCCACACCATCGACGCCGCGCGGAAACTCGGCAAGCCCGTGATCGTCGATCCCAAGAGCCTGAACTGGGCGATCTATCGCGGCGCCACGCTGCTCACGCCCAACCGCAAGGAATTTTCGGAGGCGACACGCAGCCGCGCCGACACGCCGCAGAGCATCGTCGATGCCAGCGAGGACGTGATGCGGCTTGCCGATTGCGAGGCGATCCTGGTCACCCAAGGCGAGCACGGCATGACGCTGGTGCCGCGGGCAGGCGAGGCCGTTCACGTTCCGGCGTTCCCGGTGAAGGTGCGCGACGTCTCCGGCGCCGGTGACACCGTCGCCGCTGCGCTTGCGGTCTCGCTTGCGGCCGGCGCCGACTGGGACGCTGCGCTGCGCATCGCCAACGCCGCTGCTGCCGTCGCCGTCGGCAAGCAAGGCACCGCCAGCGTGAGCGCGGCCGAGCTACGCCGAAAAATCCTGCCACATGCCACCCTCGCGGCCGAGGAGAAGATCGTGCTCGATCCGGCCGCGCTCGATCCGCAGCTCGCCGAGTGGAAGCGGCAGGGCCAGCGCGTCGGCTTCACCAATGGCTGTTTCGACATCCTCCACCCCGGCCACGTCAAGGTACTGACCGCGGCACGCGCCGCCTGCGACCGCCTCATCGTGGGGCTCAACAGCGACGCCTCGGTGCGGCGGCTCAAGGGCACGGATCGTCCCGTCCAGGACGAACGCGCGCGCGCGGAAGTGCTCGCCGCGCTCGAGGCCGTCGATCTCGTCGTCATCTTCGAAGAGGACACGCCGATCGACCTGATCAGGCGCATCAAGCCCGGCGTGCTGGTGAAGGGCGGCGACTACACCCGCGAGCAGGTGGTCGGCCACGAGGTCGTCGAGGCAGCGGGCGGGGTGGTCGTGCTGGTCGACATCCTCCAGGGCTTCAGCACGACGGCCCTGGTCCATCGCGCCCGGGGAGGCGGCAAGTGACGGCGCTTGCCCGCGAGACGACCGGCGAAATGCTGCTTCGCCGTCTGCGCAGCCCGGCTGCCTGGCGCGAGACCGTCGATATATTGGCGGTGCTGACCGCGGCCTCGCTGCCCTGGTCGACCTCGCTTGCCGGGATCTTCAATGCACTGATGCTGCTTTGCATGGTGCCGTTCCTCGACGTCCGCGCGTTCCTGCAATCGCTGAAGCGTCCGATCTGCATTGCGCCGATCGCGCTGGTCCTGCTCGCGCTGGTGGGGACACTCTGGTCGGACGCGAGCTGGGGCGCGCGCTTCTATGCGGTCAACCCGACCATGAAGCTGCTCGTGCTGCCGGTTCTGCTCTATCATTTCGAGCGATCCAGCCGCGGCCACTGGATCTTCGTCGCCTTTCTGGTGTCCTGCGCCTTGCTGTCGGTGATGTCCTGGCTGGTCGCCTTCTACCCGAACCTCGCACTCAAGACCGATCCGCCCGAGCGCGGCATCTTCGTCAAGAATTACATCGACCAGAGCCAGGAATTCGCGTTGTGCGCGGTCGCGCTCGCCTTTCCGATCGTGATGCTGTTGCGTGAGAAGCGATATTGGTTCGCCGGGCTGCTGACGGCGCTGGCACTGGGCTTCTTCGTCAACATGACCTTCGTCGTGGTGTCGCGCACCGCGCTCGTCACCGTGCCGATCATGCTCGGCGTGTTCGCGCTGCTTCACCTCAAAGGGCGCAGCATCGCACTCATCTCCGCCGGCTTGCTCGCCGTCGCCATTGTCGCCTGGCAGGCTTCGCCCTATCTGCGCCATACGGCCGAGAGGTTTTCCGACGATTACACGCGTTATGTCGAAAAGGGCGAGCCGACCTCGCTCGGCCTGCGGCTCGAATTCTGGCGGAAGTCGCTCGGCTTCTTCGTGGAGGCCCCGATCATAGGGCACGGCACCGGTTCGACGCGCGGATTGTTCGAGCGCGTCGCGACGCCAGCCGGTCGGTACCAGGCGTCTGCAGAGGTGATCGGCAACCCGCATAACCAGACGCTCAACGTTGCCGTGCAATGGGGCGTGATCGGTATCGCCATTCTCTATGCGATCTGGATATTGCATCTGCGGTTGTTTCGCGGCGACGGGCTTGCCAACTGGATCGGGCTCCTGGTGGTGGTGCAGAATGTCTTCACCTCGCTGTTCAATTCCCATCTGTTCGATTTCCACGAGGGCTGGATGTACGTCATCGGCGTCGGTGTCGCCGGCGGCATGGTGCTCCGGACACAACAGGCCGAGGCGAAGATGGGGGAAGCCGGTTCCTGAGCGGCTGCGCGGCTGGCAAGTCTGGTCCAGATGGGCTATCAGCGCGGTCAGGTTGCATCTAACTGGGTTTTCATCGGTCGGCGGATGACGCGTCTTTCGCATCTCACCTTGCGCAATTTCCTGATCGCACTCCACGACCTGCTGGCGACCACGGCGGCGCTTTTTGCCGCCTTCTATCTGCGATTCGAGGGCGGCGAGGGCTTCTTCGACCGCCTGCCGCTGCTGTTCCAGCTTCTGCCCTACTTCCTCGCCTTCAGCGTGGTCGTGTTCTTCATCTTCAACCTGACCACGACGAAATGGCGCTTCATCTCGCTGCCTGACGCGCTGAACATTATCCGCGTCGCGACCGTGCTGACGGTCGCCCTGCTGGTGCTCGACTACATCTTCGTCGCCCCCAACGTCCGCGGTGCCTTCTTTCTCGGCAAGGTGACGATCGTCCTCTACTGGTTCCTCGAGATCTCCTTTCTCAGCGCGCTGCGCATGGCCTACCGCTACTTCCGCTATACGCGGGTGCGGCGTCACGCCCGAGGCGAGGATGCCGCGCCGACGCTGCTGATCGGCCGCGCCGCGGATGCCGAGGTGCTGCTGCGCGGCATCGAGAGCGGGGCGATCAAGCGCATCTGGCCGGTCGGCGTGCTGTCGCCATCGAGCTCGGATCGCGGCCAGTTCATCCGCAACGTGCCGGTGCTGGGCGGCATCGACGACGTCGAGGACGTCATCGCCGACTTCGCCAAGCGCAACAAGGCGATCGCGCGCCTCGTCATGACGCCGTCGGCGTTCGAGCCGGAGGCGCACCCGGAATCGATCCTGATGCGGGCGCGCAAGTTGGGCGTGATCGTCAACCGGATGCCCTCGCTGGAGAGCGGCGATACGCCACGCCTCACGGCCGTCGCGGTCGAAGACCTCCTGCTGCGGCCGAGCGAGACGATCGACTATGACCGCCTGGAGGCGCTGATCAACGGCAAGGCGGTGATCGTCACCGGCGGCGGCGGCTCGATCGGTTCCGAGATCTGCGAGCGCGTCGTCGCCTTCGGCGCTGCGCGGCTCCTGATCGTGGAGAACTCGGAGCCGGCGCTCTACGCGATCACCGAAGCGCTCGCCGCGAGGGGCGCGTCCGCCGAGATCGAAGGGCGGATTGCCGACATTCGCGACCGCGAGCGCATCACGCGCCTGATGATGGAATTCAGGCCGGACATCGTGTTCCACGCCGCAGCGCTCAAGCACGTGCCGATCCTCGAACGAGACTGGAGCGAGGGCGTCAAGACCAACATCTTCGGCTCCATCAACGTGGCGGACGCCGCCGTGGCCGCCGGCGCCGAGGCCATGGTGATGATCTCGACCGACAAGGCGATCGAGCCGGTGTCGATGCTCGGCCTGACCAAGCGCTTTGCCGAGATGTACTGCCAGGCGCTGGATCACGATCTCGCTGCCGGCGCGCACGGTGCCAAGCCGCCAATGCGCCTGATCTCGGTCCGGTTCGGCAACGTGCTGGCCTCGAACGGCTCGGTGGTCCCGAAATTCAAGGCGCAGATCGAGGCCGGCGGCCCGGTCACGGTGACGCATCCCGACATGGTCCGCTACTTCATGACCATTCGCGAGGCCTGCGATCTCGTCATCACCGCGGCCACCCACGCACTCGGAACGCAGCGTCCCGACGTCTCGGTCTACGTGCTCAACATGGGCCAGCCGGTGAAGATCGTCGATCTCGCCGAGCGCATGATCCGCCTCTCCGGACTGCAGCCCGGCCACGACATCGAGATCGTGTTCACCGGCATGCGGCCGGGCGAACGACTGCACGAGATCCTGTTCGCCTCCGAGGAGCCGACCCGCGAGATCGGCGTCGCCGGCATCATGGCGGCGCAGCCGAACGAGCCGCCAATGCAGACGCTGCGCAAATGGATCGGGGCGCTGGAGCAGGCGATCGCGCGCGACGATCGCGCCACCATCAGGACCATCCTGAAGGATGCGGTGCCCGAATTCGGGTCGACCGCGGCCTGACCATGCAGCCTTTGGGCAAGATCGTCGTTGCGAGCCAGCATTACCCGCCGGATACCAGCACGACGGCGGCGATCATGGCCGAGATCGCCTGCCGTCTCGCCAGCGAGCACGAGGTCGTCGTGCTCTCGGGCTGGCCGGGCGCATTGCCGCCCTCGCAGACCGGTCCGGGCAAGCCGCGCGTGGTTGCGATCAGGAACCGCATTTCGGGCAAGGCGGCGCTGGTGCGGCGCGCTGTGTCGGAGCTCCTGTTCGTGGCACGCACGTTCTTCGCATTGGCGCGGGAGCTGAGGCGAGGCGACGTTGTGCTCACGGTCACCGCGCCGTTCACGCTGCCTTATGCGGTGGCGGCGGCCGCGAGGCTGAAGGGCGCGCGCTCGGCGCTGATCATGCACGACCTCTTTCCCGACGTGCTGGTAATGGCGGGCCTGCTGAAGCCCGGCTCGCTGGTGACGCGGACGATGCGGGCGGTCAACGGCCTGATGTTCCGCGGACTCGATGCCGTCATCACCATCGGCCGCGACGCGGAGCGGCCGCTCCTGAGCTATTCCGGAATGACGCGAAACAAGATCCGCTTCATCCCGAACTGGGCGACGCTGGTGCCCGCGCCGCGGCCGGTCACGCCGGACAATCCGTTCCGCAAGGCGATTGCCGCGCGCTTCATCGTCGGTCTGTCGGGCAATCTCGGCTTCACCCATGATCCGGAGATCGTGTTCGAGGCGGCGCGCCTGCTGCAGGACGAGACGGACATCCACTTCATGCTGTCGGGCTGGGGCATCGGTTTCGAACGGCTGAAGCAATTGCAGGCGGCGGCGAACGTGCCGCCGAGCGTGCTCGGCACGCTGCTCGGCGCTATGGGCCGGCAGGATACGTATGACGGCCTGATCGGCTCGCTCGAGCTCGACATCTCCAAGGCGATCGCGACCGGCTGGCAGCCGCAGGTCTCGCTCGACGAGGGGTTGCGGCTGGCGCTGGCGGCTCAGGACGCCTGAGCGCGGGAGAAGCGCCGCAGCACCAAAGCGACCGCGACGGCACCTGCGAGCAAGGACAGGATCGTGATCGCCGTCGAGCCGGCGCGAACGGTGACGAAGGCAAGCAAAGCCAGCACGAGATTGAGCGTGAAGACCTCGCCGCTCACGCGTCGGACCGTGAACCCGTTGTCGGTGGCGCGCTGATAGAAGTGCGTGCGGTGGGCCGCCCAGAACGGCTCGCGCCTGACGATGCGCCGGAACAGCGTGATGGTGGAATCCGCAAGGTAATAGGCCGGCAGCAGCAGCGCCGCGGCGGGATGTCCGTGCCAGGCGAGCTCGAGCAGGCACCAGCCGAGCAGAAGACCGATCGGCAGGCTGCCGACGTCGCCCAGGAAGACTCTCGCGGCCGGACGGTTGAACGGCGCAAAGCCGAGCATGGCCCCGCACAGCGCCGTGGCCAGCAGTCCGGCAGACGACGAGAGCTCGCCAAACCAGCCGAGCAGTCCGAGCGCGGCCGTCACGGGCACCACCTCGGCCACTGTCATCAGGTCGAGCCCGTCCATGAAGTTGACGAGGTTCACGAACCAGATTCCGGCAAGCAAAATGAGACCGCGCTCCAGCGCGAGCGGCAGCGCCGGCACGATGCGTGCGCTCTCCGGTGCCGAGAAGACGACGGCGGCCACGGCTGCTGCCTGCAACACCAGGCGGGCCAGGACGGGCAGGGGCCTGATGTCATCGACAAGTCCGACCAGAGCGATCACGAGCGCGGAGCCGATCAAGGGCAGGGGAATTGCGCCGGTGGCCCACGCCGACCACGGCGCAGCGACCAGCAGGGTGGCGGCGATGACGGCGATGCCCGCACCTTGCGGGGTCGGGATCTTGTGCGACGAGCGCGCGTTCGGGCGCGCCAGCGCATAGCGCTGCAGCAACGGCATGCTCAGCCAGGTGATGCAGGCGGATATCAGTCCAGCCAGCACGGCCGGCAGAAGCGCGAGCGGCACCAGTCCGGCCGCAAGGTCCGGACCCGAGACGAACGTCGTCACTCCGGCACCCCGATCGGAGCCGTTCCTTGCGCGGCCTTTTCCGCGCTGAGGATCCAGACCAGGCCGCCGAACGCACCGACGATGAAGAACACGGCGCCGTACAGCAGCGAGACGTTGACCCCCTCATTGGCGGCAAGTCCGGCGAAGCCGAACGCCAGGCCCATCGTGGCCTCACGCACGCCCCAGCCGGCGATCGAGATCGGCATCATCGTAATCAGCATCACCGGCGGTACGAGCAGGAAGACGTCGCTGAAGCGAACAGGGGCCGCGATCGACTGCACCACGCACCAGGCGATGACGACGGCGAGCACGTGGACGAGGATGGAGAGGATGGCGATGGCCGGCCCGCGGCTGCGGCTGAAGATCACGCGGTTTGCGATCACCGCGCAGGCGTGAAGGTGATGGGTCGCCCACCATGTCTTCAGCCACCGCCAATTCAGCGCGCCGAAGATCAAGAAGCCGACGCCGCCGGCAAGCGCCAGGAGGTCGACCAGCAGCAGCGCCGAGCGGCCGTGCGCGTCGGTGATGAGGGTGTAGCTCCAGGGCAGGCTCGCGACGATGAGAACCGCGAGCGCGATCAGGCCGATCGCGCGGTCGACGAAGATCGAGTAGGTGGCCGCACGCCAGCCGGCCCCTGCGCGCGCGACGAGCCACAGCCGGACCGCGTCGCCGCCGATTGCCGAGGGCAGGGTCTGGTTGAAGAAGGAGCCGATCACGTTGTAGCGCATGGCCCGGCCGAGCTCGAGCGGTGCACCACAGACTGCGCTGATCTCGCGCCAGCGCAGCACGCCGACGAAGATCTGCAGGAACGTGATCGCGATCGCGAGGCCAATCCAGAACAGACTGGTCACGGTGAAGCGCGACAGCAGCTCGGTCAGGTCGACCTTGCGCAGTGCCAGGTAGAGCAGCGCTACGGAAATCAGGATTTTGGCCGTCGACAGCAGAATTCGGCGCATCTCGCCCGCTTGAGCTCGGTTTGCGATGATTTGAGGCAACCCGACGCGAGGCGCCGAATTCGGCCGCTTTGGTATGGTTTTGGCGCCGATCTTGCAATAGCCGTCGTTAAGGACGCCATGAGGAAGCCTCATGGGGAGCGGTGCGCCTATTGCGACCCCATCAAAGTGGCGGCTAAACAGGTTGGGGCAAGCGAGCCCCAGGGAACAGGATGACAGATCAGGCGATTTTGGTCACGGGGGCGGCCGGCTTCATCGGCTTCCACGTCGCCCGGCAGCTCCTGGGCGAGGGCCGCACTGTCGTCGGGCTCGACAATGTCAACAGCTATTATGATCCGGCGCTGAAGCGGGCACGCCTGGCGCTGTTGCAGAACGACTCCCGTTTCTCCTTCGTCGAGGCCGATCTGGCCGACCGCGAGACGATGACGGCGCTGTTTGCGCGGCATCGTTTCACCGAGGTCGTGCATCTGGCGGCGCAGGCCGGCGTGCGCTACTCGATCGAGCAGCCGCACGCCTATGTCGATTCCAATCTCGTCGGATTCCTCAACGTGCTCGAAGGCTGCCGCAACAACGGCTGCCGCCATCTCGTCTACGCTTCGTCATCTTCCGTTTATGGCGCCAACACAAAAATGCCATTTGCGGTTGCGGACCGGACCGACCATCCCGTCAGCTTCTACGCCGCGACCAAGAAGGCGAACGAGGTGATGGCGCAGTCCTACAGCCATCTCTATCGCCTGCCGGTCACGGGCCTGCGCTTCTTTACCATCTACGGGCCATGGGGACGGCCCGATATGGCCATGTTCCTGTTCGTGAACGCCATCATGGCGGGCAAGCCGATCCGGCTCTTTAACCATGGCAAGATGCGCCGCGACTTCACCTATATTGATGACGTCACGCGTGTCGTGTCCAAGCTGATCGATCTCGTGCCCGCGGACGATCCGGCTGCCGCAAATGCGCCGTTTAAGCTCTACAATGTCGGCAATCACCGCCCCGAGGAACTGATGCACGTTGTCGGTCTTCTGGAGCGGGAGCTGGGCCGGACGGCGATCAAAGAATTGCTGCCGATGCAGCCGGGAGATGTGCTGGAAACGTTCGCGGATGTCGAGGATTTGATGCGCGACACCGGCTTTGCACCGTCAACGCCGATCGAGCATGGGGTCCATAATTTTGTCACCTGGTATCGGGACTACTTCAAGGTTTGAGATGACGATGGACAAACGCATAATCCCCCTGATCATGTGCGGCGGCGCCGGCACGCGGCTGTGGCCGGCTTCGCGCGAGGTGCGGCCCAAGCAGTTCCTGCCGCTGTTCGGTACGCGCTCGACCTTCCAGGACACGCTGCTGCGCGTCTCCGACCCCTCCCTGTTCGATCGCCCGATCGTCATCACCAACGCCTCCTATCGCTTCATGGTGCTGGAGCAGCTCGCCGAGATCGGCATCGAGGCCGACGTGATCCTCGAGCCGATGCGGCGCGATTCCGGACCAGCGATTGCCGCGGGCGCGGTGTTCGCGCAGAACCGCGCCAGTGAAGCCATTGTGCTCGCGCTCGCCGCCGATCACGTGGTGCAGGACAATGCGGCTTTCGTCGCCGCCTGCCGCGAGGGTCTCACTGCTGCGAGCACCGGGCGTATCGTCACCTTCGGCGTCAAGCCGGAGCGGCCGGCGACGGAATACGGCTACATCAATCCGGGCGAGGTGATCTCCGGCGAGGTGCATGCGGTCGCGCGCTTCGTCGAGAAGCCGGACGCGGTGAAGGCCTCCGACTACGTCAATTCGGGCTATCTCTGGAACAGCGGCAACTTCATGTTCCCGGCGAGCGTGCTGCTCGACGAATACCGCAAGGTCGACGCGGCAAGCGTCGAGGCCGTCACCCATGCGGTCAACAATGCCGGCCGCGATCTCGGCTTCGTGACGCTGGAGCCGGAGGCGTTCGGCGCGGCGAAGGCGATCTCGATCGACTATGCCGTGATGGAGAAGACATCGCGTGCGGCGGTCGTGCCGGTGTCCTGCGGCTGGTCCGACGTCGGCTCCTGGCACGCGGTGTGGGAATTGTCCGAGAAGGACGCACAAGGCAACGCGTCGCACGGCAGCGCCGTGTTCGAGGATTCCCGCAATTGCAACGTCACCACCGATTCCGCGCTGGTCGCGCTCGAAGGCGTCGACGATCTCATCGTGGTCGCAACCGCGGATGCGGTGCTGGTCTCGCGCCAGAAGGATGCCAACGGCCTGAAGCGGCTCGTCACCAAGCTGAAGACGGTCGCGCCGAAGGTCACCGAGGAGCATCTCAAGGTGCACCGGCCCTGGGGCAGCTACCAGTCGGTGGACAATGGCGAGCGCCACCAGGTCAAGCGCATCGTGGTGAAGCCGGGCGGGCGGCTGTCGCTGCAGAAGCACCACCATCGCGCCGAGCACTGGATCGTGGTCCGCGGCACCGCGCAGGTGACCGTGAACGAGACCGTGAAGACGGTGCACGAGAACGAGTCCATCTACATCCCGATGGGCGCGGTCCACCGGATGGAGAATCCCGGCAAGATCCAGCTGGAACTGATCGAGGTCCAGACCGGCTCCTATCTCGGGGAAGACGACATCATCCGGATTGAAGACGACTATCAAAGGTCGTAACCAGCAAGCTCCGAATCACGCGACCCGGGTCCCACAGGCGATATTTTTCCGCTAAGGCCCGGGGAACGTGTAACTTTTTGAATCAAATCGTGTCCGGGCCGCGAGGGTGGCATTCGCCACAAATGTGGCGTCCGTGCTAGAAGCGCGCCGGGGATTTGCGTTGAATCGGGGTTTGCTCAGATGAGTTCCAAAGGATCTGCACCGGCAAAGGCCGGCTTGCGCGTCGGTGTCATTGGCGCCGGCGTGATGGGCAGCAACCATGCGCGCGTGCTCAGCGGCCTGCCCGGGGTCAACCTCGTCGGCGTCGTCGATCCTTCACACGCACATCGCACCCGCGCGACCGAGCTCGCCAACTGTCCGAGCTTCGAGACGCTCGACGAGCTGTTCGCCGCCGGCGTCGACGCCGTCACCATCGCGGCTCCCACCCATCTGCATCACGAGGTCGCGCTCGCCTGCATCGCCAAGAACATCCATGTCCTGGTCGAGAAGCCGATCGCCTCCACGGTGGCGGAGGGCCGCGAGATCGTCGCCGCCGCGCACAAGGCGGGCGTGACGCTGATGGTCGGCCATGTCGAGCGCTTCAATCCGGCGGTCGCCGCCGTCAAGCAGGCGATTGCGGGCGAGGACATTCTCTCCATCGCGATCACCCGCGTCGGCCCGTTCCCGCCGCGCATGTCCAATGTCGGCGTCGTCATCGACCTCGCCGTGCACGACATCGACCTGATCCGCTGGTTCACCGAATCGGACATCGTCGAGGTGCAGCCGCAGCTGTCGAGCGCGGTCGCCGAGCGCGAGGACATCGCGCTGTTGCAGTTCCGCACCGCCAACGGCGTGCTCGCGCACATCAACACCAACTGGCTGACGCCGTTCAAGGCGCGCAGCGTCACGGTCGCGACCCGCGGCAAATACGTGATGGGCGATCTCTTGACGCGCCAGGTCACCGAATGTTTCGGCTTCAAGCCGGATGGCAGCTACTCGATGCGGCATCTGCCGGTCGGACATGACGAGCCGCTGCGCGCCGAGCTGATCGCGTTCCTCAAGGCGGTGCGCAACGGCGAGACGCCGGCGGTCACCGGCGACGAGGGCGTCGCCAGCCTCGAGATCGCGACCCAGTGCCTCGAGACGCCGTCGCGGCCCGCGGCCAAATCGCCCGCCCTCAAGGGCCCGCGCCGCGTTGCCGGCTGATCCCTTTCCATGTCGACCGCTCAAAACCAGCAAGGCGTCATGAACCAGCATCTGCGTTCCGAACCCATTCCCTTCATCGACGTCGCCTCGCAGCGCCGCCGGCTCGGAGCCTCGCTCGATGAAGCCGTCAAGCGCGTGATGGACCATTGCCAGTTCGTCAATGGCCCCGAGGTGTTCGAGCTCGAGAAGCAGCTCGCGGCCTACAGCGGCGCCAGGCACGTCGTCGCCTGCGCCAGCGGCACCGACGCGATCCTGATGGTGATGATGGCGAAGAACGTCGGGCCCGGCGATGCCGTGCTGTGTCCGTCCTTCACCTTCATCGCGACGGCATCGCCGGTGGCGCGAACCGGCGCGACGCCGGTTTACGTCGACGTGGACGAGACCACCTTCAACATGAGCCCGGATTCGCTCAAGCGCGGCATCGCGACCGCGCGCAAGGCCGGCCTCAAGCCGGTTGCGGTGATTCCGGTCGACCTGTTCGGTCAGCCCGCCGATCACGACGCCATCGCCGAGATCGCCAAGGCCGAGGGCCTGTTCGTGCTCGACGACGCCGCTCAAGGCTTTGGCGCCAGCTACAAGGGCCGCAAGCTCGGCACCTTCGGGCTCGCCACCGCGACCAGCTTCTTCCCGGCTAAACCGCTCGGCTGCTTCGGCGACGGCGGCGCGATCTTCACCGATGACGACGAGCTCGCGGCGACCTTGCGCAGCATCCGCGTGCACGGGCAGGGCGTCGACAAATACGACAACGTCCGCCTCGGCCTGACCGGCCGGCTCGACACCATGCAGGCCGCGGTGCTGATCGAGAAGCTGAAGATCTTTGACGACGAGATCGCGGCCCGCAACAGGGTAGCGGAGCGCTACGCGCGTGGGCTGTCCAATGTCGTGACCGTGCCGCGCCTGGCGCCCGGCAATACCTCGGTCTGGGCGCAGTACACGATCCGTCTTCCCAAAGGCACTGACCGCGACGGCTTTGCCGCTGCGCTGAAGGCCCAGGGCGTGCCGACCGCGATCTATTACGGCAAGTCGATGCATCAGCAGACCGCCTACAAGCACTATCCGGTCGCCGACGGCGGCCTGCCGGGTTGCGAGAGCCTGTCGCAGGACGTCATCAGCCTGCCGATGCATGCCTATCTGACCGAAGCCGACCAGGAGCGGGTGATCGCCGCCGTGCAAGGCGCGCTGGCGGGCTGAGCTTGCTTTTCTTCCCCTCTCCCCTTGTGGGAGAGGGTGGCTCGCCGCGAAGCGGCGAGACGGGTGAGGGGTCTCTCTCCGCACGGAATGCTGCGAGGGAGACCCCTCACCCGAGTGAGTTTGTGTCTACCTCCGGCGCCGCCCTCTCCCACAAGGGGAGAGGGCTCAGTAATGCGCATCGCAAGATGCATTCGACCTCTGTTCGCTAAGTCTCTAAAACAGACGCATGCTCGGACGCATCTTCACGGTCGGTGGTTACACGCTGCTCTCGCGGGTGACGGGGTTTGCCCGCGACATCATGCTCGCGGCGATCCTCGGCGCCGGCCCCGTGGCCGACGCCTTTTTCGTGGCGCTGCGGCTGCCCAATCATTTTCGTGCGATCTTCGCCGAGGGCGCCTTCAACGCCGCCTGGGTGCCGGCCTATGCGCATGTCCATGGCGAGAAGGGGGAGGCGGCTGCACATTTGTTCGCCGACCGCATCTTCACGCTGCTCCTGGCCTCGCAGGTGGTGCTGCTGATCGTTGCCTGGCTGTTCATGCCGCAAGCCATGAGCATTCTGGCGCCGGGCTTTTCCGAAGACGCCGAGCAGCGCAAGCTCGCGATCGAACTGACCCGGATCACCTTTCCCTACCTTCTGCTGATCACCCTGGTGACGCTCTACGGCGGCATGCTCAACGTGATGCAGCGCTTTGCCAGCGCCGCGGCCGCCTCGATCTTCCTCAACGTCGCGATGATGATGACGCTGGCGGTCGCCGTCTGGTTTCCGACCGCGGGCCATGCCGCCGCCTGGGGCGTTCTCATTTCCGGTTTCCTGCAATATTTCCTGCTGGCCGGCGATCTCGCCCGCCATGGCGGCCTGCCGCGCTTTGCGCCCTTGAAGCTCGACGAGGACGTGCGCGGTTTCTTCAAGGCACTGGGCCCCGCGACGCTCGGCTCGATGGGCACGCAGGTCGCGCTGTTCGCGGACACCATCATCGCGACCTTCCTGCCCGCCGGCGCGCTGTCGGCGCTCTATTATGCCGACCGGCTCAACCAGCTCCCGATCGGCGTCATCGGCATCGCCATCGGCACGGTGCTGCTGCCGGAGATGTCGAAACGGATCACGGCCAACGACCATGACGGCGCGATGAAGGCGCAGCGCCGCGCCTTCGATTTCACGCTGCTGTTCTCGATTCCGTTCGTCGCGGCCTTCCTCACCGTGCCCGACCAGATCATGCGCGCGCTGTTCGCCCGCGGCGCATTCTCCAAGGCCGATGCGGTTGCCGCAGGCGGCACGCTCGCGGCCTATGCCATCGGCCTGATCCCCTTCGTGCTGATCCGCAGCGCGGTCGCGACCTTCTACGCTCGCAAGGACACCGCGACGCCGGTGCGGGCGTCGCTGACCGGTATCGCCGTCAATGTCGCGCTGAAGGTCGCCCTGATGGGGTCGCTCGCGCAGATCGGCCTCGCGCTCGCCACCGCCGTCGGCGTCTGGACCAATCTGCTGCTGGTGCTGTTCTTCGCCGTGCGGCGCGGCTTTCTCGTGCTGGACCGCGCCTGGCTGCTGTCGCTCGGCAAGTTCGTGCTGACCGGCCTCATCCTCGCTGCCGCGTTTTGGTTGATTGCGCGCTTCAGCTGGTCCTGGCTGGGCGCGATGCACTTCCGGGATGAATTGATGCTGGTCCTGCTCGCCGTCGGCGGCACGATCGTCTACGCGCTCGGGATCCTCGTGCTGTTCGGCCGCAAGTGGCTGGTCGCGCTGGTGCGCGGCTAGGCGCGTATCGATTAGGTTCGTCAGATCCGCTTCACCTGCGAAGTGCGGACCTGCTCCAGTTGGCCATAGAGAAGGACGACGATACCTGAGAGTCCGAGACCGATCGCGCGCGCAACCCAAAAAAAGCGATCGATGAAAAAGAGCCCGACCCGGTGGCTCGGTTGCCAGGATTGGTAAGCCCAGACGCAGCCAACCAAGGCGATGCTCAACGCCGCCATGCGGAGCGCGGCCTCGCGATGGGGATGACCTCTGCACCAGCGCACGAGAATATCGTAGGCCTGCCACTGGGGCCAGAGAAGCAAAAGCCAAAGCGCATACTGAATGGCAAACTGCCATTCGTGCTCCGCCAGCACCCGCATTTGCCGATGGAGATGGAAGCTATCGATGGCGAGCCAGGCCGCGTAGTCAGCGAGGAAGCCGGACGGTCCGTTAAGCGCCAGCGCCAGCCAGAAAAAATAGTCGTAGAGCCATGGGGCATGTCCTACGGCTCGCCAGTACGGCTCGTCTGTCAGCACGCCCAATACGCCAACGCTCGAAACGAGCAGGGCGTTCAGCAAAATGATCTTTCGGATCGACATCAGGACCTGCGAAGTTTGCCCGCAGCAGAACGCGCTTGGAACGTGGTCAGCATGAGGGGCTCGCCTCCAGGATGCAACAAGCCTCCGCGCATCTCTTGATTTTGTGCGATCGCCGTGGTACTGACGCCTCATGATCAAATCCGTGCGCAACGTCAACCTCTAGAACATGACCCGCTTCGGCTGGGCCGTGGAAGGAGTCGTGCGCTAGGAATTCGACGACGACATCTTTTCCACCAGGCCCCGCCGGCATCGGACGGGGCCTTTTGTTTGGCCACGCTCCCTGCCGGCACAACAGCAGGAGCATGCGATGCCACCGCAACTGACGAACATTCTGCTGCTGGTGCTGTTCTTCGCCGTCCGGCGCGGCTTTCTCGTGCTGGACCGCGCCTGGCTGCTGTCGCTCGGCAAATTTTTGCTGAGGGGGATCGTCCTCGCCGCCGCGTTCTGGCTGATTGCGCGCTTTGGCGGACCCACGCTGGGCCCGATGCACTTCCACGATGAAGTGATGCTGGTTCTGCTCGCGGTCGGTGGCGTCATCGTCTACGCGCTCGCGATCCTCGTCCTGTTCGGCCGCGGCTGGCTGGTCTCGCTGGTGCGCGGCTAAAGCGCGATGAGATTTGGATCAATTATCATCGCGCTTTAGGTTGTTGTTTGCGCATGATCTTTTCGGAAAACCGCTTCGCACTTTTCCGGACCATGCTTAGGCGCGGACCGATCGTACGCGACAGGTTTTCGCAACCTTTAGGCTGGAAGCCAGTCTTGATGTGAGTCAAACTCCCGGCGGGCGAAGCGGCTAGTTTTGCCGGCCAGGCGGGGGGGGGAGCAGGACATGGTGAAATCTGCTGTGAAATGTCTGATCATTGCCGGTCTTGCCGCTGGTTTCGCCGCGGCGGCTCAGGCTGAAGATCCCGACGTCGGCAAGTTGGAATTTCAGTCCTCGTGCGCGAGTTGCCATGGTGCGGATGCCAGGGGCAAAGGACCGGTCAGCGATCAGCTCAAGACACCGCCGCCCGATTTGACGATCCTGGCCAAAAACAACAACGGCGTGTTTCCAACGAACACCGTCTATGAAGTCATCGATGGAATGAAGACGATTCCCGCCCACGGCACGCGTGAAATGCCGATCTGGGGAGAACGATTCAACCCCATCGTCAATTTGCCTCACTATGTCGATCCGTCCTATTGGCAGAAAGCCGGCCCCGAGCAAAGTCCGGAAGTCGTCGTGCGAAAGCGCATCCTCTCTGTCGTCGATTATATCGGTCGTATTCAGCAAAAGTAGCAGCCGGCAAGCATCGAGATCGCTCGCCCATTCCGCTGGAGCGCCTGCCTACGGAAGGCGATCCGAGGCCTTGGACGATGCATCCGCCGAAACGAGGTGTTCGCCTCAAGGATGCATGCAACCTCTCCACATCTCTTGATTTTGTGCGATTGCCGTGATATCAGCGCTGCATGACTAAACGCTCGCGCATCGTCAACCGCAACCACATGACCCGCTTCGGCTGGGCCGTGGGAGGAGTCGTGCGCTAGCAATTCGACGACGACATCTTTTCCACCAGGCCCCGCCGGCATCGGACGGGGCCTTTTTCGTGGCCACGTTCCCTGCCGGCTCAACAGCAGGAGCATCCGATGCCACCGCAATTGACGACCATCACATCCGAAGCCGAGCGAGATGCTGCGGTGCTTCGCCTCAACCGCTCGATCGCGGCGGCGAAGAGAGCCATGGACGAGGTCCTGGCGGCAGCGGCGCGCGTTGATGCGTCCGTTGCAGCGCCGGGCGACGCTTTGTTGGGTAGGGAAGCGGCTCGTGCCGTGGCCGAACCGGGGCTCAGCGTCCTCGGTCTGCTCAAGCAATATTGGTGTGCATTTCGGCAATGGCACCAGGATTCACGGGTCACCCTGCAGGACCTGAGTGACAGGGAACTGATGGATATTGGCCTGACGCGCGGCGAGATCGGCCACCTCGCCCCTGGGCGAGCGCTCGACGCGTTGAGAGACCGTACGAGGCATCTGCTGAATCGCAGTGGGATGTAAACGATCAATGGCCCGACGCGGACATGCGCTCTGCGAACAAGTGATAGTCAAGACTGTCGCTTGTTTCGCAAGGCGCGCGCTGCGGTGCAGGATCATCGATCTTCACAGGGAAATGACCGAGCTGCGGCCGTTCCGCCCAATCCCGCTCTGACAGGGCGCGAGGTGGTCTTTCGCCGACGGATGGCTGGTCTCGCCGGTGCGCGGTTAGGACTCTCCGTGAGCTCGGACAAGTGCAGTCCGTTGGTTTCCGCAGCAACCAGCAAAGCCCCAGTTTTGCGATTCTCTTCGGCTCGCAGTCTCGAGGCCGACATCACGCATCGGCTGGTACAGTCGTAATCATCGATCTTGGTACTTTTTTATAGCCCGGCCGAACGCATCTACGTGCTGCGACCATGGATCGGGGCGAGCACGGTCCATTGGGCTCAGCGGGAGTTCCGGTCAGCGCAGACAACTCGATCGCTGACGCGGAGACGGGAGTTCCACACTGCCTTGCATTTTGTGGAAAGCCGGCGCGTGCGCGCTTCCTCACGCTTTCACCGAAGAGACAAATGACCAAGGAGAAAATCCCATGAAGGCAATCGTTGTAACGGAGCAAGCCGCGGGAACAGGCGGCATGAAGCTGGTGCACCGGCCCGAGCCGCAGGCAGCGATAAACGATGTCGTCGTCCAGGTTCACGCATCGAGATTTATCCCGACCGAGCTTGAATGGCCCTCGAGCTGGGCCGATCGTCTGGATCGCGCTCGAACGCCGTCGATCCCAGGGCACGAACTGGCCGGAGTGGTCTCTGCCCTTGGCTATGGAACGATGGGGCTGTCGGTGGGACAACGGGTGTTCGGCCTCGCGGACTGGTATCGCGATGGCGCGCTGGCCGAGTATGTGGCGATCGAGGCGCGCAACCTTGCGCCGCTTCCGGGCGACGTCGATTTTACTGTCGGCGCGAGCCTGCCGATCTCGGGCCTCACGGCGTGGCAAGGGCTATTCCAGCATGGTCGTCTTCAGGCGGGGCAGAGCGTGCTGGCTCACGGGGCGGCAGGCGCAGTCGGATCCATGGTGACGCAACTCGCACGAGCGGCCGGAGCCTACGTCGTCGGCTCCGGACGTGCCGCCGATCGTCAGACAGTTCTCGATCTTGGCGCGAACGCGTTCGTCGACCTCGACAACGACGCACTGGAGGACGTCGGCCAAGTCGATCTGGTGTTCGATGTCATCGGTGGTGACATCCAGAAGCGGTCCGCAGCACTCATTCGAGCCGGCGGAACACTGGTGTCCATCGTCGGGCCGGTGGAGGCGCGGCCTTCCAGCGGGCAGGCGATCGACTTCGTCGTCGAGGCCGATCGTGGCCAACTGATTGAGATCGCCCAGCGGGTGCGGGACGGACGACTGCGGACCAATATTGGCAACGTCTCGACCCTCGACAATGCCGTCGCCGCCTTGAATCCGACCGAGCGGCGCAAGGGCAGCACGATCATCCGCGTTCGCCCCTGAGCGATGCGCGTCCGCTGATTCGCACAGCCGGCCGGCTCGTCGAGGTCGGCCGGCTGGAGCATGTCCGAGCGGTCACTCGCCATCTGCAAACCTCCCCTTTGCCGCCATCGGCCGACGCTGGACCGCACGATCAATAATGCTTGTCGTGGGCCACAAAGAGGGGGGCGCGCCAGGGACGTCCGCCGGGTCGGAGACGTTCTTTCACGGACGATCTCCGCCTAAACCCGTTTGCCTTGCCAGTTTTTCCACGGCAATATGCCGGCAAAACAACCATGAGAACGGGAATTTCAAATGGCGGCTCCCATCAAGTTCGGCGTTGGCCAAAGCGTGCTGCGCAAGGAGGATGACGCGCTCATCCGCGGCAAGGGCCGCTATACCGACGATTACGCGCCGCAGGCCGCGCTCCGCTGCCTGATGCTGCGCTCGCCGCATGCGCACGCCAAATACACCATCGATGCGAGCCGCGCCCGCGGCCTGCCGGGCGTCGCGCTGATTCTGACCGCTGATGATGTGAAGGATCTCGGCAACCTGCCGTGCCTGTTCAATCTCGAGACCGATCCCTTCACCGGCCCGCCTTACCCGATCCTGGCCAAGGACGAGGTGCGCCATGTCGGCGATTCCATCGCCTTCGTCGTTGCCGAGACCATCGACCAGGCCCGCGACGCGATCGAGGCGATCGAGGTCAAATGGTCGCCGTTGCCGGCGGTGACCGGCGTCGTCAACGCCGTGAAGAAGGGCGCGCCGCAGGTCTGGCCTGACAAGGCCGGCAACGTGCTGTTCGACGTCTCGATCGGCGACAAGAAGGCGACCGAAGCGGCCTTCGCCAAGGCGCATGCGGTGGCCGAAATCGCCATCGTCAATCCGCGCGTGGTCGCGAGCTTCATGGAGACGCGCGCGGCGGTCTGCGAATACGATGCCAAGCGCGACCATCTGACGCTCACGGTCGGCAGCCAGGGCAGCCACCGCCTGCGCGACATCCTCTGCCAGAACGTGCTCAACATCCCCACCGACAAGATGCGGGTGATCTGCCCCGACGTCGGCGGCGGCTTCGGCACGAAGCTGTTCCCGTACCGCGAATACGCCCTGATGGCGGTTGCGGCCAAGAAGCTCAAGAAGACGGTGAAATGGGCGGCCGACCGCACCGAGCATTTCATGGGCGATGCGCAGGGCCGCGACAACGTCACCACCGCCAAGATGGCGCTGACTGAAGACGGCAAGTTCCTCGCGATGGACTGCGACCTGATGGGCGACATGGGCGCGTATCTGTCCACCTTCGGGCCCTATATTCCCCATGGCGGCGCCGGCATGCTGCCGGGCCTCTACGACATCCAGGCCTTCCACTGCCGGGTGCGCACCATCTTCACCCACAGCGTGCCGGTCGATGCCTATCGCGGTGCAGGCCGTCCCGAAGCGGCCTACGTGATCGAGCGCCTCGTCGATGCCTGCGCGCGAAAACTCGACATGACGCCGGATGCGATCCGCCGCAAGAATTTCATCCCGCCGAAGGCGCTGCCCTACAAGACCGCGACCGGCAAGGTCTACGATTCCGGCGACTTCGCCGCGCATCTCAAGCGCGCGATGGAGATCGCCGAGTGGAAGGAGTTTCCGAAGCGCGCGAAGCTCGCCAAGAAGGGCGGCCTGATCCGCGGCATCGGGCTCGCGAGCTATGTCGAGGTCTGTGGCGTGATGGGCGAGGAGACGGCCAACGTTCGCCTCGATCCCAATGGCGACGTCACCGTGCTGATCGGCACGCAATCGAGCGGGCAGGGCCACCAGACCGCCTATGCGCAGATCGTCGCCGAGCAGTTCGGCGTCGCGCCCGAGCGCGTCCACGTCCGACAGGGCGATACCGACGAGATCGCAACGGGCCTCGGCACCGGCGGGTCGGCCTCGATTCCCTCGGGCGGCGTCAGCGTCGAGCGGGCCACGCGCGAGCTCGGCTCGAAGCTGAAGGAGATAGCGGCGCAGGCGCTGGAAGCCAGCGCCGGCGACCTCGAGATCACCGACGGCATCGTGCGCATCGCCGGCACCGACCGCTCGATCTCGTTCGCCGATCTCGCCAAGCGGCCCGGCGTCGATCCGTCGAAGCTCAACGGCAGCGCGACCTTTGCCAGCGCCGACGGCACCTATCCCAACGGCACCCACGTCGCGGAGGTCGAGATCGATCCGGCCACCGGCATCATCAAAATCGTCAACTACGTGATCGTCGACGATTTCGGCAAGACGCTCAATCCGCTGCTGCTGGCCGGCCAGGTGCATGGCGGCGCCATGCAGGGCATCGGCCAGGCGCTGATGGAGCAGGTGGTTTACGGGCCGACCGACGGCCAGCTCATCACCGCGACCTTCATGGACTATGCGCTGCCGCGGGCGGCGGACGGGCCGGCCTTCGTGTTCGAGACCGCCAACGTCCCCTGCAAGACCAATCCGATGGGCGTGAAGGGGGCGGGCGAGGCCGGCGCGATCGGCTCCTGTCCGGCCGTCGTCAACGCCATCGTCGATGCGCTCTGGCGCGAATACAAGATCGACCACATCGACATGCCGGCGACCCCTGAGCGGGTGTGGATCGCGATCAGCGAGCACCATCGCCGTCACAGCCTTTAGTATCCGGCAAACGCGGCACCCGTTTTGCGGGGCGGACGCGTTTGCACACCCATCAGCCGGCGTGCGACGATTTTTCGTCGCGCTCCGGCGGGAATGAAATCTGCCAATCGGTGTTGGCCCATGGAGGGGTCGGCACGATCCTGAGATCGAGGAAAGGGATTTTGCGAATGAAGCGAGTGTTGATCGTTGGGGGCGCGCTGCTGCTCGGGATGGGCGCGGTTTGGGCGCAACAGGACTCCGTCAAGGAGGTCCAGACGCTCATGAAAGGCAACGGCAAGAACGCGGGCGCGATGTCGGCGATGGTGAAGGGCGAGAAGCCCTACGACCAGGCCACGGTGGATAGCGCGCTGGCGCAATTCGAGGATACCGCCAAGAAGCTGCCGAACCTGTTTCCGGCCAGCGCCAAGGGCGTGAAGCTCGACGGCGACTATTCGACCTCGCCGAAGGTCTGGGAGGACAAAGCCGGCTTCGACGCCAAGATCGCTGGCTTTGCCAAGATCGTCAGCGAGGCCAAGGGCAAGATCAAGGATCTCGACTCGCTCAAAGCGAACATGCCTGCCATCGGCAAGGAATGCGGCGGCTGCCACGAGACCTACCGCGTCAAGAACGGCTGAGGCTCGTAGCTCGGATAAAGCTTCGTAGCCCGGATGCAGCCAACGGGTCGGCGCAAAGCGCCGCCCGATGACAGGCTCCGCGCAATCCGGGGTTCTATCCGAGTTGAAAGTCCATCCCGGATTACGCTTACGCTCCATCCGGGCTACAGGAATCACGAGGGGCGGTTGCGAAAGCAGCCGCCCTTTTTCTGTCCGCAAGGTCTGACGGATGATGCTCGGAGGGGTTATCTTCGCAGCAACGCCGCGACGTTGATGCGATAAGGCGTATCTCGTTCCTGACTGTCTTATGACAGCGGGAGCTCCAGCGCGCGGCGAGGATCTCAATCAACAGCGAGACAGGCCATGGTCAAACCGTTCCCGTCGAAGACGCATATCGGCAATCACATGCTGCATCCTGAGACGCTGATGCTGACCTATGGCTATGATCCGCAACTGTCGGAAGGCGCAATCAAGCCGCCGGTGTTCCTGACCTCGACCTTCGTGTTCAAGACCGCCGAAGACGGGCAGGACTTCTTCGATTACGTCGCCGGCCGGCGTGAGCCGCCGGAAGGCATGGGCGCGGGCCTGGTCTATTCGCGCTTCAACCACCCCAACAGCGAGATCGTCGAGGACAGGCTCGCGGTCTACGAACGTACCGAGAGCTGCGCGCTGTTCTCGTCCGGCATGGCGGCGATCGCGACCACGATCCTCGCTTTCGTCCGCCCTGGCGACGTCATCCTGCACTCGCAGCCGCTCTATGGCGGCACGGAGACGCTGCTGACCAACACGCTTGCGCGCCTGTCGATCGGCGCGGTCGGCTTTGCCGATGGGATCGACGAAGCGGGCGTCAGGCAGGCCTCGGAAGAGGCGATGGCCAAGGGCCGCGTCTCGATGATCCTGATCGAGACGCCCGCCAACCCGACCAACGGCCTGGTCGACGTCGCCATGATCCGTCGCATCGCCGATGCCATCGGCAAGACGCAGGGGCACACGCCGATCATCGCCTGCGACAACACGCTGCTCGGGCCGGTGTTTCAGCGGCCGATCGAGCATGGCGCGGATCTGTCGCTGTACTCGCTGACCAAATATGTCGGCGGCCATTCCGACCTGATTGCGGGCGCCGCGCTCGGCTCGAAGGCGATCATGAAGGGCATCAAGGCGCTGCGCGGCGCCATCGGCACCCAGCTCGATCCGCATTCCTGCTGGATGATCAGCCGCTCGCTCGAGACGCTGAGCCTGCGCATGGAGAGGGCCGATGCGAATGCGCGCCTCGTGGCGGATTTCTTGCGCGATCACCCCAAGGTGGCCAAGGTGCACTATCTCGGTCATCACGAGGAGGCTTCACCGGCCGGACGTGTATTTGCGCGGCAGTGTCTCGGTGCTGGATCCACATTCTCGTTCGACATCGTCGGCGGCAAGGACGCAGCGGTGAAATTCCTCAACGCGCTGCAGATCCTCAAACTGGCGGTGAGCCTCGGCGGCACCGAGTCGCTCGCGAGCCTGCCTGCCACCATGACTCATTCCGGCGTGCCCGCCGACATCCGCCGGAAGATCGGCGTGCTGGATTCCACGATCCGGCTCTCGATCGGCATCGAGAACCCGTCCGACCTGATCGCCGACCTCACGCAAGCGCTGAACGCGGCCTGAACCGCGGAGCGGAATCGAAAAGGCCGGACGCCCCTCCTGCGCCCGGCCTTCGCGCAACGAAGCAGCGTTGCGGCTTACTTCGTCACCTGACCGCGGATCTCGCCGCCAGGGTTGGCCGCGGTGTGGATGTTGATGTAGAGCTTGCCGCCGAGCAGATCGGCGGCCTGCGCGTCGGTCAGCGTCGCTTCGCCCTTGACCGGGCTGGCGGCCGCATTCGGGATCGCGACCGCCACGCCGGCGTTCTTGCCGGCTTCGGCAGGCCCGTGGAAATGGGCGGCGGTGGCGGGGCCTGAGAGCCCGGAATAGGTGACCGTCCAGGACAGCTTCTTGCTGGCGGCATCATAATTCAGATCGGCGGTTCCGGTGGCGCTGCTGGTCGTCGCCGGCACCTCGGACTTGCCGTCGAGCGTTGCTTTCAGCTTTTCGGCGCTGGCCGGAGCTGCAAAGGCAATGGCACCGAGCGCTAAGGCGGCAATGACGGTCTTGTTCATGACGTTCTCCCTGCTGAACCCGTTCGGGCTGCCAACCTTCCAACAGCCGGCATTTCAGTTTATTCCCGTTTCCGGGCGGGGCGGGCTAAATTCTTCGTGGCTGGAGCCGCGACGACATCGGCCTTAGGTTCGCCGCGACGAGTGAATGGATCCGCATGCTGCAACGAACAATTCTCGCAGGAGCGCTCGCACTGGTCGCGGCCCTCGGCGTCTATTGGTGGCTCAGCGCGCCCATGGTGGCCGCCGCGGGCAATGCGCCGGCCCATGTGGCCAACCTTGCCAATGGCGAGACCATGTTCAACGCGGGAGGCTGCGCGTCCTGCCATGCCACACCCGACCAGCCCGATCGCGTCAAGCTCGGCGGCGGCGTCGCGATCAAGTCGCCGTTCGGAACGTTCTACGCGCCGAACATCTCGCCCGATCCGAACGACGGTATCGGCAAATGGACGGAGGCGGACTTCGTCAACGCGGTGATGCACGGCGTTTCGCCGGGCGGGCAGCATTATTTTCCCGCCTTCCCCTACACCTCCTACCAGCACGCCAGGCGCGAGGACGTGCTCGATCTCTTCGCTTACCTGAAGACGCTGCCGCCCGTGGCCGGCAAGGTGCGCGATCACGACATGCGTTTCCCCTTCAACATCCGGCGCAATGTCGGCATCTGGAAATTCCTGTTTCTGGACGACAAGCCGCTCGTTGCCGACGGCACCAGGTCGCCGCAATTCAATCGCGGCGCCTATCTCGTCAACAGCTTTGGCCATTGCGCCGAATGTCACAGCCCGCGCAACGCGCTCGGCGGTATCATCGCCAGCCAGCGCTTCGCCGGCGGGCCCAATCCGGAAGGCGAGGGCTGGGTGCCCAACATCACCCAGAAACGCCTCGGCGAATGGAGCACGAAGGATATCACCTATTTCCTCAAGAACGGCGAGTTGCCCGACGGCGACAGCGTCGGCGGCGCGATGACGCGCGTGATCAAGAACACCTCGCAATTGTCCGAGGCGGATATTGCGGCGATGGCGGAGTACCTCAAATCGCTGCCGCCCGTGGAAGGGCCGCCGCGGCCGAAGCGCAAGGAAACCGGCAAGGAAGCCGGTTAGAGCGTTCTCGAGCGAAGTGGACACCGGTTCGCGTGAAGAAAACGCGTCAAAACAAGAATCTAGAGCTTCGGTTCTGATTCAATCAGAACCGAA
>NZ_LFJB01000039.1:0-71133 GCF_006658625.1 Bradyrhizobium sp. UNPF46 | reverse complement strand
GCCGGCTCACGGCGTCAAGCGCCAAGGACCCAACGGCTTCCCGCCCACCATCATTATGACAGGCTTTTCAGACACAGGGACCCAGCATTTTGATCGCTGGAAGGTCTGGGTCCCGGATCAGCGACGCATCGCCATAGGCGATGCATCTTGTCCGGGACACGGGAGGCTAGCCCAGCGGCGCGCCGTATTCAGCGTCGCTCACCGGCTCAAGCCAGGTCGAATAGACGCCGTCGAGCGCTTCCTGCATGGCGATGTGGCACATGCTGTTGGTCGGCGAGGCGCCGTGCCAGTGCACTTCGCCCGGCGGAATCCAGACGGTGTCGCCGGGACGGATTTCCTGCACCGGCCCGCCCTTGGTCTGGACGCGGCCGACGCCGGAAATCACGTAGAGCGTCTGCCCGAGCGGATGATGGTGCCAGTTGGTGCGGGCGCCGGGCTCGAATGCGACGCGCGAGACGTTCAACCGCGCCGGCGCGGGCGCCATGTTGATGGGATCCTGCAACACGGTGCCGGTGAAGTGTTCCTTCGGCGCGCGGCGGGTTGGCCGCGTGCCTGCGAGCGTGATGTCCATGGGGGTTACCTCGTTTCCTGTTACTTCTTGCTGGCGGCGTAGCGCGCCTTGGTTTCGGCGTTCATGGGATAGAGGCCGGGCAGCGCGGCGCCGTTGTTCACCTCGCCCACGATCCAGGCTTCCATCCGCTCCTGCTCGACGCCCTCGTTGAGCACGTGATCGAGCATCGCCTGCGGGATCAGCACGCAGCCGTCCTGGTCGGCGACGACGATGTCGTTCGGGAAAACGGCAATGCCGCCACAGCCGATCGGCTCGCCCCAGCCGACGAAGGTCAGGCCCGCAACCGACGGCGGCGCGGCATAGCCGTCGCACCACACCGGAAGATTGGTGCCGAGCACACCCTCGACGTCACGCACGACGCCGTCGGTGACGAGCGCGGTGACGCCGCGCTTGACCATGCGAGCGCAGAGGATGTCGCCGAAGATGCCGGCATCGGTAATGCCCATGGCGTCGACCACGGCAATGCAGCCCTCGGGCATCGCCTCGATCGCGGTGCGGGTCGAGATCGGCGAGGACCAGGATTCCGGTGTCGCCAGATCCTCGCGCGCCGGCACGAAGCGCAGCGTGAACGCCGGTCCCACCAGGCGCGGCAGGCCCGGGCGCAGCGGCCGCGCGCCCCGCATCCACACATTGCGCAGGCCCTTCTTGAGCAGGACCGTGGTGATGGTGGCAGTGGTGATGCCGGCGAGGGTCTTGCGGGCTTCGGGGGACAGCGACATGGACGAGAACGAGCTCCGAGGTGCAGGAAAGAACGCGCGCATCTTGCGAGCCGCGAGCTTTGCGTCAAGGGCCAATAGACCTGCAGAAATGCAGAGCCGGGCCGTTATGCGCCGCGATAACAAGGCTTTATCGTATCCCCCTGGATTAATTTATTGGACTTGCGGGCGCATTTACGCGAAGCAGGGGTGAGGCGGAACTCGAGCTCGAGCCCGCGCTCTCCCGAAGCCCGATTTCGACAGCTCTTCGACAGCTCATGGCCGCGACGCTTCCCCCGCCCCGCCTTCTGCCCAGTGGCGACAGCGCCGTCACGGTCGAGTTCAGCCGCACCATCGACGACGACGCCAACCAGCGCGTGCTGGCGCTCGACAAGGCGCTCGCCGCAAGCCCCATCGACGGCATCACCGAGACGGTGCCGACCTATCGCTCGCTGCTGGTGCATTACGACCCCTGCAAGATCGGTTTCGATGCGCTCGGCGACAAGCTGCTTCCGATCGCGATCCAGCCGCCGCCGCCGGTGACCAAGGCACGCCGCTGGCGCATCCCCGTCGCCTATGGCGGCGAGCATGGCATCGATCTCGAGGATGTCGCCAAAGCGCTGAGCACCACGCCCGACGACATCGTGGCCCGGCATGCGGGCGGCGACTACAAGGTCGCCATGATCGGCTTCACGCCGGGCTGGTCCTATCTCAGCGGCCTCGACAAATCCCTGCACATGTCGCGCCGGCAATCGCCGCGGCTGCTGACGCCGGCCGGCACGATCTCGATCGGCGGCGTCCAGGCCGGGATCCAGTGCCTCGCCGCCCCCAGCGGCTGGCATCTGCTCGGCCGCACGCCGGTGCGAACCTATCAGCTCCACCGCAACCCGACCTTCCTGACTGAACCCGGTGATCGCGTGACGTTCTTCGCCATCGACCACAAGAGCTTTGAGGAACTGGACCGCGCCGCCGAGGCCGGCGAGATCGTCGCCGAGCAGGTGAACGCATGAGCCGGCTGGTCGTCGCCAGCATCGGGCCGGCAAGCTCCGTTCAGGACGGCGGCCGTCACGGCGCGCAGCGCTATGGCCTGACGGTCAGCGGCGCGATGGACCGGCTATCGCTGGCCGCGGCGAATACGCTCGTCGGCAACGAGCCGTTCGCAGCGGCCGTGGAGATCGGCCCGTTTGGCGCGTCCTTCACCGCGCGCGATGGCTCCGTGCGCGTGGCGATTTCAGGCGCGCCTCGCAATGCGGACGTCGCAGGAAACCCGCTCGCCATGGACTCGTCGGTGACGCTGAAGGACGGCGAGACACTGACGCTGGGTTTTGCCCGCGGCGGTGCGTTCACGTATCTCGCCATCGAAGGCGCCATCAAGGGCGAGACGGTGTTCGGCAGCCTCGCGGTGAATGCCCGCGCCGGTCTCGGCAGCCCCTACCCGCGCCCGCTTCAGGCCGGCGACGACTTCACGGTCGATGCCGCCAGCGGCGCGCCGGAGCTGCGGATCGAGTTGCCGAAGCCCCCGAGCGGTCCGATCCGCGTCGTGCTGGGGCCGCAGGACGACGAGTTCGACGACGCCAACAAGGCGCTGTTCCTGGATAGCGAGTGGAAGATCTCGGCGACCTCGGACCGCATGGGCTACCGGCTCGAAGGTCCCGCGATCAAGCATCTTCACGGCCACAACATCGTCTCCGACGGCACCGTCAACGGCAGCATCCAGGTGCCCGGCAACGGCGCACCGATCGCGCTGATGATGGACCGCGGCACCTCGGGCGGCTATCCAAAGATCGCCACCGTGATCACCGCCGACATCGGCCGCCTCGCCCAGACCTCGGCGGGAACGGCGTTCCGCTTCAAGGCCGTCAGCATGGCCGAGGCGCAGGACGAGGCGCGCAAATTCGCGCAAATGATCAAGAACCTGCCCGATCGCCTGCGCGCGGCCGACGGCGTCGCGCTGAACATCGAGGCGCTCAGCGACGCCAACGTCGCCGGCTATGCGGTGAGCGCCGTCGATGCCGGAACCTGGCAGGTCACCGCGGAGCCCTAAACGTAACGACAAGACCAGAGGCGGAGAGCACCCATGAAGACGATCGATCTCAATTGCGACCTCGGCGAAGGTTTTGGCGCGTGGGAGATGGGCAACGACGCCGCGATGATCGAGCTGGCAAGCTCGGTCAACGTCGCCTGCGGCTTCCATGCCGGCGACCCCGACATCATGCGCCGGACGGTCGAGCTGGCGAAGGCGCGCGGCGTCTCGGTCGGCGCCCATCCCGGCTACCGCGACCTGCACGGCTTCGGCCGGCATCCGATCGCGGGCCTGAAGGCTTCCGAGATCGAAAACCTCGTCGCCTACCAGATCGGCGCGTTGCAGGCGATCGCGACCGCGGCGGGCCACAAGGTCACGCATGTGAAGGCGCACGGCGCGCTCTCCAACGTCGCCTGCGAGGACGACATGACGGCGAAGGCGATCGCCGCCGGCATCAAGGCGGTCGACCCCAGCTTGATCTTCGTCGTGCTCGCCAATTCAAAGCTGGTGAAAGCAGGCGAGGACGCCAATCTGCCTGTTGTGCACGAGGTGTTCGCCGATCGCGCCTATGAGGACGACGGCAACCTCGTCTCGCGCAAGAAGCCCGGCGCGGTGCTGCACGACGCCAAGGCGATCGCCGACCGAGTGGTGCGCATGGTGCAGGACGGCGCGGTGGTGTCGGTGACCGGCAAGGTCATCAAGATGCGCACGGATACGGTGTGCATCCACGGCGACACGCACGGCGCCGTCGAGATCGCGCGGACCTTGCGTCAGGCGTTGAAGGAAGCCGGCATAGAAGTGGCGCCGTTCAAGCGCGGGTGATGTTTGTCGTCATTCCGGGATGATGCGAAGCATCAGACCCGGAATCTCGAGGTTCCGGGTTCGGCTTCGCCGCCCCGGAACGACAACCTAGAACGGGTGCACCGACAGCGTGCCGAACACGATCGCGGCGATGACGGCGAAGGCGCTGTAGAGCCCAAGGTGATGGGCGTTCGCCACGGTCCGGCGTGACAGTGAGCGCGCGTAGAAGTGCAACCTAGCTTCCGCCGATAGTTCGCGCATGGTCGATCTCCAACGCCCCATTTGCGGGATTATGAGGGATCAACCAGGGCGGGAAGCAAGACGGTGGCGAAAATAGCGATGCGCCTCCTCCGAGAAGGCCGCATCACAGAGGTAAATTCTCTCCAGACGCGGGTTCCGAGAATCTTATTCGTTCAAATCCGAGCCAGTTGGAACCGGCTCGGCGAACGTTGAGCGACGACGGTCAGTACACGTCAGCCTGGAATCGCCCGGTCTTCTTGAGCTCGGCGACGAAACTGACGGCCTCGTCGGTCGAACGCGCGCCGAACTGGGCGACGATGTCGACCAGCGCGCGCTCGACGTCCTTGGCCATGCGCTTGGCATCGCCGCAGATGTAGAAATGCGCGCCTTCGGCGAGCCACGTCCACAACTCGCGGCCGACCTCGCGCATGCGGTCCTGCACGTAGAACTTCTTCTCGCCGTCGCGCGACCAGGCCAGCGACAACCGCGTCAATTGACCCGAGGTCTTCATCGCGTTGAGCTCTTCCTGGTAGAAGAAGTCGCAATCGCTGCGCTGATGGCCGAAGAACAGCCAGTTCTTGCCGGGCGCGCCGGTCGCCTTGCGGTCGAGCAGGAAGGCACGGAACGGGGCGATGCCCGTGCCGGGGCCGACCATGATGATCGGCGTCTTCGGATCCTGCGGCAGGCCGAAATTATGTGCCTTCTGCACATAGACCTTGAGCTTCTCGCCCTCATTGATGCGCTCGCCGAGAAAGGTCGAGGCGACACCGATGCGCTTGCGCTTGCCGATGACGTAGCGCACGGAATCGACCGTCAGCGAGAGCTTTCCGGGCGTCGCATTGTGCGAGGAGGAGATCGAGTAGAGCCGCGGCTGCAGCGGCTCCAGCGCCTCGACGAAGGCCTCCGGATGCGGCCGCGTGCCGGAGAACTTCTGCAGCGCGGCCATCACGTCGAGCGTCGCCGCATCGCCATCGGGATCCTCGCCCTGCGCCAGCGCCCTTGCCTTCTCGCGCGCCGCCCCGCCGGTGATGAAGGAGATCAGCTCGAACAGCGAGTCCGGTGCCGGCGACAGCGAGACGTCGTCGATCAGCACCTCGCGCAACGTCTTGCCGTTGACCTTGGTGGTGTGGGAGGCGCCGAGCAGCGCGATGATCTGATCGACGAGGCCGACATCGTTGCGCGCGAACACGCCAAAACTGTCGCCGACGACGTAGTCGAGCTTGCTCTCGGACAGATCGAACTCGACGTGGTAGGTCTCCTTCTCCGACTTGCCCTTGTTGAGCAGACGGCGCGACAGGAAGGTCGCCTCGGTCGGATTGTCGCGCGACCGGCCGGGCTCGGCGATGGTCACGGTCACGGCGGGCGCGGTCACCGCGTCCGCCTTCTCGGGGGCTTTCGCTGCGGGCGCCTTGTCGAGCTCCTCGTACAACGATTTCAGCATCCGCGCGGTTTCCTTGCCGCCGGGGACGCAGAGATTGAGCCGCGCCTCGCTGCGGCTCGCGATCGCCTCGGAATAGTCGTGGCAATTGTAGCCGCACTGGCCGCAATCCTGCTGCGCCATGGCCGCCATCATCTTGCGGCGCACGGGGCGGCCCTCGGCGAGCTTCATCCGGTCGGCGATCGGCATGGTCTGGTCATGCCACGGCGCTTCACCGTCGTCGCCGTCACCGGCCTGCATGATGGCGGCGCCCTGCTCCGCCGACAGGGGCGTAGCCACATCAGGCGACAGCAGCCCGGCAAAGAAGCCGTTCAGCCAGGACCGCTGCGCGTCGGAGAACGGGGCGCTGGGAGGAATGATATCGAGTTTCGGCGGAGGGGTGATCTGGTTCATGCGGACACCTGTGCATCGGCAAGCTTGCGCAGCGTCTCGCCGTCATGGCGGCGCGCAAAGGAGAGGAAGGTTTCGTCAGGCGTGGCGCGGTGGGCCATATAGGCCTTGAGCAGTCCCTCGACCGTCTTCGGTGCGTCCTCGGCCTTGAGGTCGTGATAGACCTCCTGCCCGACATCCGCATCGGGGCCGAACCCGCCGCCGGTGAAGAGGTGATAGCCCTCGACCGTATCCTCATCGTTGATCGGCACGCGCGCACCGATCAGGCCGATGTCGCTGATGTAATGCTGCGCGCAGGAATGATGGCAGCCGGTGACGTGGATGTTGACCGGCTTGTCCATGGCGACGCGCGGCTCGCACCAGTCGCCGATCTCGGCGGCATTGCGCTTGGTATTGGCAGCGGCGAAACGGCAGCCGGCATTGCCGGTGCAGGCGATCAGTCCGGCGCGGATGTGAGAAGCCTCGACCGCGAGCCCGATCTGCTTGATCGCGGCAACGGCAAGCTCGACATTCTCGTCGCGCACGCCTGAGATCAAGAGGTTCTGCCAGACCGTCAGGCGGATCTCGCCGTCGCCGAGGTCGCGCGAGACCTTGGCAAGGCCCCGCATCTGGTCGCAGCTGAGCTTGCCGAGCGTCAGCGACACGCCGATCCAGTTGAGACCGTCCTGCTTCTGCTTGTGCACGCCGACATGGGCCATGCGATCCGCCGCAGGCCGCGGCGCGAAGGCTTCTTCCGGCACGCGCGTGAACGGCGTCTTCAGCAGCTCCTCGACCAGCTTGAGGAAGCCGTCATGGCCCATGGCGTCGAGCACGTATTTCAGCCGCGCCTTGTTGCGGTTGGTGCGGTCGCCATGGTCGATGAACACGCGCACGATGGCGTCGGCGACAGCGGTCGCCTGCTCCGGCTTGACGATGATGCCCGAGTATTTGGCAAAGTCCTTGTGGCCGGTGATGCCGCCGAGGCCGAGCCGGAACCAGACGCCCGGCTCCACGCCAAAACCGTCCTTCACTTCATAGGCGGTGAAAGCGATGTCGTTGGTCTCCTCGAGCACAGCGATCCTGCCGGCGCCGTCGAAGGCGACGTTGAACTTGCGCGGCAGGCCGTAGAGCGAGCGATCGTTGAGGATGTGGTAGTGCCACTCACGCGCATAGGGCCGCGTGTCGAGGATTTCCTGCGGATCGATGCCCGCCGTCGGCGTTCCCGTCACGTTGCGGATGTTGTCGGCGCCGGAGCCGCGCGAGCAGAGGCCGAGTTCCTGGATGCCCTCGAGCAGCTTCACGGCGTGTTTCGGCGGGATCTCGCGGAGCTGCAGATTGGCGCGCGTGGTGACGTGGCTATAGGGGCCGCAGAGCTCGTCGGCGAGATCGGCAAGACCGGACAGCTGCCAGTGCTTCATGATGCCGTTCGGAATGCGCAGGCGGCACATGTAGGAGTCCTGCGTCGGCGCGACGTAGAAGATGCCGTAATAGCGCCAGCGGAAATTATCCGCCGGGCTCGGCGGGCTGTTGTCGAGCGCCTGCTGGCGCAACCGCGGATAAGCATCGAAGGGATGCTCGTCGCGCTTGAACTTCTCCTGGTCAGCAAGCTTCTTGCCCGACGCGATCACCTTGTCCTGCGCCTTGATGTGCACGGCATCGGGACCGGTGGGCTCGGCATTCGCCTTGCCGGCGCCGCCGCCAAGGCCGCGCCCGACCCGGCTGATCTGAAGACCGGTCGTAAAACCTTCGAGATAGCGCTTCTGCTCGTCGGTAAAGTCGACTGAGACTGTTTCGAGTTTCATGGGAAGTAACGAAGCTCCTGCGGCCACCTGGGTGGTATCGACGGAAAATTGCGCGACCCGCGAGGCTTTGGGCTGGCTCAAGAGCCGGCTTTGCACCCAACGGTCCGATCAGCTTCGTTGCTGCGGGACTTGGCTCAGCAGGCATCTGTGACAGGCTGGCCGCAGTGCAACATACAAGTTGCGTGCCAGCTTTCACCAAAGCGGAATTGCAGTGATTTCAAATGATTAGGGACCTGTCCGGATAATCCCGGGCCGCCCATGGCTCACGAAATTCGAGCACGCGGCTCAAAATTTAGCCAATGACAGAATTTGCTCAAAAATAATGCAGGGCCGAATCAGGCCTTCCAGCGCCCCACCTCGAAGGCCTCAAGATGCCCTCGGATGTTGTCGGGATCGAACACCGGGCCGGCGAATGCCCCGAACGCCGCGGGATCCTGCTCGGGCCGCCGGCGGCCCAGCGCCGCGTCGTAAAGGTCCGGCCTGAACACGGACATCGCCGTCTTGACGCCTTCGGACGTGAGCGCGGTCTGCCCCCACCGCACCATCTGCGCATAGAGCCAGGCGGCCTGGACCGGATCGGGGCGCCCTGCCTCCTCCCGTCCCACCAGAAGGTAGCGGCCGCTTTCGCGGAAGGTGCCGTCAGGGGAAATCTTCAAGCGCCCGGTCAGGGTGCGCTGGATGACTTCAGCATCGACGCCGATCCGCTCGGGCCGCGCCAGGATCTGCGCCGCCTCAGTGAGGTTCGCGGGCTGCTCGATGAACTCGGCCCCCCTCACCGCCGCACGCACGAGGCTTGCGACCACGTCGGGGTTCTTGTCGGCCCAGACCTGACGGACCGCCAACACCTTTTCGGCGGCGCGCACCAGGATGTCGGAGACGAAATGCAGGATGTGGCCGATGCCGAGATCGACCGCGACCGAATTCCAGGGCGCGCCGACGCAGAATGCATCGACATGGCCATTGGCGAGACTGTCGACCATGTAAGGCGGCGGCAACACGACGAGGCGTACATCCTCGTCAGGATCGACGCCAGCCGCTGCCATCCAGAACCGCAGCTGATAATTGTGGGTCGAGAACGGGAAGGTCATGCCGAAGGTCAGCGGCTCTGCCCCGGCCTTGCGCCGCTTGGCCACCAGCTTCGCCAGCGCTTTCGCCGTGACCATGGGATCGAAGCGATCGCCGTCGATCTCCTCCATCAGCGCCGCATGGAGCGCCGGCGACACCGTGATGGCATTGCCGTTGATGCCGAGATTGAAGGGCGCGGCGATCGGCACCTTGACATGGCCGAGCCCGAGCGAGGACGCGATCGCCACGGGCGCGAGCAGATGGGCCGCGTCGAACAGGCCGATATTGAGCTTGTCGCGGACGTTGGACCACGACACCTCGCGCACCAGCTCGACCTCGAGGCCTTCGGCGGCGGCAAATCCCTTGTCGACGGCAACGATCAGGGCTGCGGCATCGACCAGCGGAATGAACCCGATGCGGAGGGGGGTCGTCATTTCAGCATCTCCGACGCGGTGATGATCGACTGGGCGATCTCGCCGATTTTCTTCTTCTCGCGCATCGCGGTGGAGCGAAGCAGCACATAGGCCTCGTCCTCGGTGAGGGCCTTCACCTTCATCAGGATGCCCTTGGCGCGCTCGATGATCTTGCGGTCCTCGAGCTGCGACTTGGTGCGATCGAGCTCCTCCTGAAGCCTGGCGAAAGCGTTGAAGCGGGACACGCAGAGGTCGAGGATCGGCTTGATGCGCTCCTTCCTCAGTCCGTCAACGATATAGGCGGACACCCCCGCCTCGACCGAGGCCTGGATCGAGGCTGAATCGCTCTGGTCGACGAACATCGCGATCGGCCGCTTCACGGCGCGGCTGACCTGGAACATCGCCTCCAGCACGTCGCGGCTGGGGTTCTCCAGATCAATCAGGATGATGTCGGGGTCGACCGCATAAATACGGGCGAGCAGGCTCTGCATCTCGCTGATATGGACGACCTGCGTGAATCCGGCCTCCCGCAACCCCTCCTGGAGGATCGCGGCCCGGATCGGGCTCTCGTCGACAATCACGATTTTGGGCGACTGTTCGGCGCTCATGGCTCACTCACGGCAGGTGATTCATCCATAGCACGCCGGAACGCCCTGCAAAGGGTTGTAATTATGGGCAATTGGGACTAGCTCAGGCCGGTCAATCAGGCAGATCGGATATGGATCAGACGGCTGCGCCCAAGGTCAGCTTCGTGTCGCTCGGGTGTCCCAAGGCATTGGTGGATTCAGAGCGCATCATCACGCGCCTGCGCGCGGAGGGCTATGAGCTCGCCCGCAAGCATGACGGGGCCGACATCGTCATCGTCAACACCTGCGGCTTCCTCGACAGCGCCAAGCAGGAATCGCTCTCGGCGATCGGCGAGGCCATGGCCGAGAACGGCAAGGTGATCGTGACCGGCTGCATGGGCGCCGAGCCGGAAGCGATCGAGCAGGCCTATCCCGGCGTGCTCTCCATCACCGGCCCGCAGCAATATGAGAGCGTGCTCGACGCCGTGCATCGCGCGCTGCCGCCCGCCCACAACCCACACGTGGACCTGGTGCCGCCGCAGGGCATCAAGCTGACGCCGCGCCACTACGCCTATTTGAAGATCTCCGAGGGCTGCAACAACCGCTGCACCTTCTGCATCATCCCGAAGCTGCGCGGCGACCTCGTCTCGCGCCCGGCCAACGACGTGCTGCGCGAGGCCGAGCGCCTGGTCGGCGCCGGCGTCAAGGAGCTGCTGGTGATCTCGCAAGACACCTCGGCCTATGGCGTCGATCTCAAATATGCCGAGAGCCCGTGGAAGGACCGCCAGGTCCGCGCCAAGTTCCTGGACCTCGCGCGCGAGCTCGGCGAGCTCGGGGCCTGGGTCCGGCTGCAATATGTCTACCCCTACCCGCATGTCGACGAAGTCATCGCGCTGATGAACGAGGGCAAGGTGCTGCCCTATCTCGACATCCCGTTCCAGCATGCGAGCCCCGAGGTGCTGAAGGCGATGAAGCGGCCGGCGGCCCAGGACAAGACGCTGGCACGCATCAAGCGCTGGCGCGAGGAATGTCCTGATCTCGCCCTGCGCTCGACCTTCATCGTCGGCTTCCCCGGCGAGACCGACGCCGATTTCGAATACCTGCTCAATTGGCTGGATGAGGCCGAGATCGATCGTCTCGGCTGCTTCAAATACGAGCCGGTTGCTGGCGCGACCGCGAACGCGATCGAGAACCCGGTGCCAGAAGAGGTCAAGCAGGAGCGCTACAACGCGCTGATGGCCCGCCAACAGAAGATCTCCGCGCGCCGGCTGAAACGCAAGGTCGGCACGCGCCAGCAGATCATCATCGACGAGGTCGGGCCGACCGTGGCCAAGGGCCGCTCCAAGGCCGATGCGCCGGAGATCGACGGCGCGGTATATCTGACCAGCCGCCGGCCGTTGCGCGTCGGCGAGATCGTCACCGCCAAGATCGAGCGCGCGGATCAATACGATCTGCACGGCAGCGTCGCGGGGTTCTGAGGCGTCGACAAGAGGTCGTCGTCATGCCCGGGCTTGTCCCGGGCATCCACGTTCGTCGTACGGCGTGGCAAGACGTGGATGGCCGGGACAGGCCCGGCCATGACGCTGTGGAAGCCTCAGTGCTCCGAACTCTCGGAGAGCGGCGCCTCTCCCGACGCCTGCCGTCCGTCATGTGCGGCGAACACCTCCTTGGCTGCGAACAGTCCGTTCAGCGCCGCCGGGAAGCCCGCATAGACGGCCATCTGCATCATGATCTCCACGATCTCGTCGCGAGACAGCCCGACGTTCAGAGCCGCCTCGATATGCACTTTGAGCTGAGGCGCGGCATTTCCGAGCGCCGTCAGCGCGGCGACCGTCGCGATCTCTCGATCGCGCAGGCCGAGGCCCGGGCGACAGTAGATGTCGCCGAAGGGAAACTCGATCACGTATCGTGCGAAGTCCGGGGCGATGTCGGCGAGCGAAGCGATGACTTTCTCGCCGGCACTCCCGTCAATGCGTGACAGAGCCCGCTGGCCGCGATCGAAGCGGCTTTCGGCCTGTGTTTGGGCGTGCGTCATTTTCCTTCGTCCTCTGTTCGCCGCCGGCATAGCCGGCGATCTTGGTATCAAGGACGAGCAGGCATTCCTGGAGTTCGGCAATCTGCGTGCGAACCTGTTCCCGGTGGATTTCCAGCATCTGCCGCCGGGCAGGTCCGGTGGCTTCGCCTTCATCACGAAGCGCCGCATAACGCAACATGTCCCGGATCGGCATTCCCGTGGTCTTGAGCCGACCGAGGAATTCGATCCATGTGAGGATCGATGCGTCGAAGTCGCGCTGGCCGGAACGATCCCGGTCTGCGTATGGCAGCAGCCCGATGCGCTCGTAATAGCGCAACGTGTGCGTCGACAAGCCGGTTCGTTTTGCGAGGTCGCCGATCTTCATGGGTGCCCGTTCTCGTACTGACGCACGTACAGATACCCCTTCGAGCGCACTCTAAGTCAAGGGGTATCGCAAGGAGGCTCGAAGGTGCCGTTCCCGCGGCGTCAAGATGGCGTGACAGCAGAAGATTTCGGCGCGCCGGCTCGGCGGCAGCATCGCGGGAATCCGAGCTTCAGGCTTCCACCAGCCATTTCGGCACCCAACGCTCCGGGCGCGGTGCCCGCACAAGATCAGCTTTTGCCTCGGATAGCAGCGCCGGCGCGCCGTCGATGGTGGGACGCACATCGTATTCGAAGCTCGGCATGACGCGGCCGTCGGCATAAAGACCGAACTTCATCGCGTACCACAGCCCAAGCTCGGGCTGCGCCCTGCGCATCTCCTCGCGCAGATCGCGCAGCAGGGATTCGATCGAGACGGCCTCCTCGAACGGCTGCGGGCCGCGTGTCAACACGCTCGCCTGATACTGCTTGCCGACGATCGCGACCTCGAAGCGCGTCTGGTCCCAAGGCTTCTTGCCCTTGGGCAGATGGGCAGCCAGGCGCCAGCCGAGTTCAGCCATCAGGCGATGATTGGCCCAATAATCCTCCCGATCCCTGCTCCACTTTTCCATGAAGCCGCGGAAGTCGGGCATATCAGGCGCGCCGTCATCGCACGCCGTGCCGTCGCCGGCCGGCTGTCCGGCAAGCCATTGCGCAAGCTCGACCGTTTGAGGCTCGACCTCGTCATGGGGCTTCAGATCGCTCCAGGCGTCGTCGAAGGTTTGCGACGTCAGCTTGGCCAGCAAGACGTCGAGGCTCGGTGCCAGCAGCTCGTAATCGCCCTCGGAGCCCAGACCGACGATCGGTGGATTGTCGCGGTCAAGACCCGCGCCGTACCAGCCGCCGACAGCCGAGCCGTCCGGCAGACGCATGAACAGCGAGAACCTGTCGCGCAACGGACTGCCGTCGACGATCGGGGCGGAATCGGAAAACTGGCCCTGCAGGGAGAAGCAGCCAACGCTGCCCCAGGGGCGCCCGTTGAGCCAGGCGGCAAAATCGACCAGCAGCGGAGGCGCTTCGAGGCCCGGCGGAAATGCGCCGCGCACGCTGTCGAGGTCGATGGGATAAGACGTGTCGGACAAGGTCGAAAACTATCTGGTTGGTCCCGCCCCTCTTGGTCTGAGCCGGGTTGCGTCCGGTTCGAACCAATTCGCGCGCCTCGATCACAAACGCGCCAGCGGCGCGATGGTTCTGCGGGGCGAGCGATGAAATGGGCCGGAAAAGGTCGGTATCGGGTGCGGGCAATCTGCGCCCACGCCGTGTGACACTATAGTGCATTCACGCGGAGGTCACGGACTCGTCCTAACTCTCCCGACGTTTTCAACGCGAGCGAGGAAACGAGGATGAGCCGCCTCTCGAACATGCTGCGCACGCAGCGCTTCGACGATTACCGCTTCTATCACCAGAGCACTGTCAACCAGACGCTGCACCTGATCAGCGCCGTCATCTTCCTCGGCTGCTACGCACTGCTGTTCAAGGACGCAGCGCTCGCGGGCCTCGTCGGCTGGCTTGCGATGCTGACGCGGCAGACCGGGCATTTCTTCTTCGAGCCGAACGGCTATGATTCCGTCAACGACGTCAGCAACGATTACAAGGAAGCGGTGAAAGTCGGCTACAACCAGAGCCGCAAGATCGTCCTGCTGCTGGTGTGGGGCAGCGCGCCGGTTGCGCTGTATGCGTTCCCTTCCCTGTTCGGGCTGTTCGATCCGCCGGTCTCGCGTCTCGATTTCATCCGTCACGTCGGCGCGCTCTGGCTCGCGATCGGCATCGGCGGTGGTCTTGCGCGCATGCTCCAGCTGTTCGTGACACGCGATGCCACGACCGGCCTCGTCTGGATGTTCAAGGTCCTGACCGACCCCTTTCACAACATCGCGCTTTACTGGAATTCGCCGCTCAAGCTGCTGCGCGGCGAGCTGATCGACACCTCGATTGCGGCTGCCGATTGGGGCCACGACGACGCCGAGGAAGCGCCGCACCTGACCTGAGCGGTGCACGCGAGGGCTGTGTCTTGCAAAACACCCGCTTGACAAACCCTGCCATTCGGCTGTACGGACGCGCCCCATGATCAACCGGACCAACCAGCGCACCGAAATGCTCCGCCGTCGCTCCCGCGACGACGAGAGGGTGCGCCATGTCCGAGGACGCCGCTGAACCACTGAATTCAGCCGAGGTTTTCGAGAAGGCCGCACCCGCAAGGTGCGGCCTTTCTGCTTTTTGCACCCCATTTCCACCCGCCTCCAGAGGAGTTCGACATGACGACGCATCCGTACGACGCGCTGATGGACATCACCGCACGGCCGAAGGCCGTGTTCGTCCGCGGCGCGGGCTCCTACCTCTGGGACGACAGCCGCAAGCGCTATCTCGACTTCGTGCAGGGCTGGGCCGTCAACTGCCTTGGCCACTCCCCGGCGGTGGTCGCCGACGCGCTTGGCGCGCAGGCCAAGCGGCTGCTGACGCCGAGCCCGGCCTTCTACAACGAGCCGAGCCTGAAGCTTGCCGAGGCGCTGGTCGCAAACAGTGCATTCGACCAGGTGTTCTTTGCCAACTCGGGTGCCGAAGCCAATGAGGGCGCGATCAAGCTCGCGCGCAAATATGGCAGCCTGCACAGGAACGGCGCGTTCGAGATCATCAGCTTCGAAGGCGGGTTCCACGGCCGCACGCTCGCGACGATGTCGGCCTCGGGCAAGAAGGCGTTCGAGCCGCTGTTCGAGCCGAAGGTCGCCGGCTTCAAGAAGGCGAAGCTGAACGACATCGCCTCGGTCGAAGCGCTGATCAACGACAACACCGTCGCCGTGATGCTCGAACCGATCCAGGGTGAGTCCGGCGTGTGGCCCGCGACCGATGCGTTCCTGCAAGAGCTGCGCGCGCTGACCGAGGCGCACGGCCTCTTGCTCATCTTCGACGAGATCCAGACCGGCATGGGCCGGACCGGAAAGCTCTTCCATTATGAGCATACCGGGATTGCGCCCGACATCATGACGCTCGGCAAGGGCATCGGCGGCGGCGTGCCGCTCGCAGCCCTGCTCGCGACCGAACGCGCCTCCTGCTTCGAGCACGGCGACCAGGGCGGCACGTTCAACGGCAACCCGATCATGTGCGCGGCGGGCCTCGCGGTGCTCGAGGAGGTCTCCAAGCCGGACTTCCTGAAACAGGCCGCCGAGACCGGCCTCCTGCTCGAAAGCGAGCTGCAGAAGGTCTCGGCCCGGCACGGGCTCGGCGGTGTGCGGGGGCGCGGCCTGTTGCTCGCGCTCGACCTCAAGCTGCCGATCGCGCCCGGCATCGTCGCGCAGGCATTCGAAGCCGGCGTGCTGCTCAATGCCCCGCAGGTCGACACCCTGCGCTTCATGCCGGCGCTGAATGTCGCGAAGGCAGAGATCGCCGAGATGATCGATTGTCTCGACGGAATTTTGACCAAGGCCGGCGCGGCAAGACGCGTCGCGTAAGCGGAGACGATGGAGACGGCCGGACGCACCCGGCCATCTCGGGCGAACTCCGCAAGCGCATGGCTTTCATTGCAGTTTGCGGAGTACGTCATGTTCAAGATCGTCCATCATATCTCCGACATCCAGCCGGCGGTGGCCGGCAAGAAGGAGATCCGGTTTCTCACCCAGCCCAACGGCATCACGCTCGGCTGCTATCTGTTCTCGGATTCCAAGACCTTCGACTCGATCGAGGCGCTGGAGTGCCGGGGCATCGCGTTCGACGGCAAGGGGCAGATCGTCTCGCGGCCGCTGCACAAGTTCTTCAATCTCGGCGAGAAAGAATCGCTGTTTCCGGACCGGGTGCTTGCGCGCGACGACATCGTCGCAATCTTCGACAAGATCGACGGCAGCATGATCGCGACCGCCCGGATCGACGGCAAGCTCGCGTGGCGGTCGAGGAAGTCGTTCGACTCCTCGGTCGTGAAGCTCACAGCCGTTGATTCAAGCCAGAACGCCGGCATCCAGACCTTCGCCGAGGAGGTCGCCAGCAGCGGGCTGACCGCGATCTTCGAGCTGACGCATCCGGAGGCGCGTATCGTCGTCGCCCCGGAGGCCGCGGCGCTGCGCCTGCTCCACGTGCGGGACAACGTCACGGGTGCCTATGTGATGCTGGATCCAGGCCATGCCATTCATGACCTGATCGTGCGGCACAGGGTCCCATTGGTCGAGCGGTTTGACGGCTTGTCGCTGGCCGGCGCGCTTGAGTCGCTGGCCGAGATGAACGGCCGGGAGGGCTTCGTCGTGCAGTTCGCCAATGGTGACATGCTCAAGGCCAAGTGCCCCTGGTACCAACGGCTGCACCGGAGCATCACCTTCCTGCGCGAGCGGGACATCGCCTGGCTCGCCATCAAGGAGGAGCTCGACGACGTCAAGGGTGCGCTGGCCGAGGCCGGCATCGACCTTGCCGCCGTCAACGAAGTCGAGACGCGGCTCAAGACAATGCTTGGCGGCATGATGGATGAGGTCGAAGCGCTCTACCAGAAGGGCCGAGATCTTGACCGCAAGGATTTTGCGATCGCGACCCGGGCGCATCCGCTGTTTGGCCTCGCCATGCAGCGCTACCTCGGCAAGGAAGTTACCCTGCTCGACTGGTACGGGCGCACACGGCTGAAGAACGATTTCAGCTTGCGCGTGCTCGCCAACGAAACGCTGGCCGATGCGATGGACGGCTGATGCGAAAAAGTCCCCAATGCGCCTCACGCGCATTGGGGACCTATGGTTCCGTAGCTCAAGGGATAGAGCACCGCGTTGCGGACGCGGAGGCTCGAGGTTCGAGTCCTCGCGGAACCACCATTTACGGCTTCAGGATCGACGCGCCCGTGGTCTTGCGGCTTTCCAGATCGATATGGGCTTTCGCGGCGTCCTTCAGCGCATAAGCGTGGTTGATCGGCACGTGCAGCTTGCCGTTGATGACGGCGGCGAACAGCGTGTCGGCGCCTTCCAGCAGCTCCTTGCGCGTGCCGATATAGTCGTTGAGCTTCGGCCTCGTCGCGAACAGCGAGCCGTGGTTGTTGAGCTCGGCGATCGAGAACGGCGGCACGGGACCCGAGGCGTTGCCGAACGAGACGAACATGCCGCGCGGCTTCAGGCAGGACAGCGAGCCCGGGAAGGTCGATTTGCCGACGCCGTCATAGACGACGTCGCAGCCTTCGTTGCGGCTGATCTGTTTTACGCGCGCGACAAAATCCTCTTCATTGTACAGGATGACGTGGTCGCAGCCATTGGCTTCCGCAAGCTCGGCCTTCTCGCGCGAGCCGACCGTGCCGATGACGTGCGCCCCGAGCGCCCTCGCCCATTGGCAGGCCAGCAGGCCGATGCCGCCGGCCGCGGCATGGATCAGCACGCGGTGATGCGGTTCGACCCTGAAAGTCTTGTGCAGGAGGTACCAGACGGTGAGCCCCTTCAGCATCAGCACGGCGCCCTGCTCGTGCGTGATGTGGTCGGGCAGCTTGACCAGCTTCTCCCAGGGGATGTTGCGCTCGCCGGCGTACGCGCCGAGATTGTGGTAGTAGGCGACGCGGTCGCCGGGATGGAAATTGGTCACGCCGGGCCCGACCGCGACCACCTCGCCCGACGCCTCGTTGCCGGCAATGAAGGGCAGCCCCGGCGCCTTGTAGAGCCCGGTGCGATAATAGACGTCGATGAAGTTCAGGCCGACCGCATGCTGGCGAATGCGCACCTCGCCGGGACCGGGCGCCGGAACGTCGACGCTCTCATAGACCAGGGCCTCGGGGCCCCCGACCTTGTGCACACGGACCGCTTTGGTCATCACCTGACCTCCTCTTCTCCAAGACTGAGCGAAAGACATCACGCCCGCCTTGTCAACTCGATGGGTGCTGGGAACGGCTAGGCGGACGGCTTGCCGGTTTTCCTGCGGTTGCGCCGCGCCAGCACGTTGAAGAATTCCACCGCTGCCGAGAACGCAATTGCGAAATAGATGTAGCCGCGCGGAATGTGGAATTTGAATCCGTCCGCGACCAGCGCGACGCCGATCAGCACCAGGAAGGCCAGCGCCAGCATCTTCGTGGTCGGATGCTCCGCGACAAAGCGCGCCACCGGCCCCGACGAGATGTACATGATGAGGCAAGCGATCACGACCGCTGCGATCATGATCTCGATATCCTCAGCCATGCCGATCGCGGTGATGATCGAATCCAGCGAGAAAACGATGTCGACGACGATGATCTGGGCGATCACCCAGAAGAAGGCGCTGCGGCCCGACCTCTGATTCTTATCGCCGTCGTCGGCTTCGACCTCGGCGTGGATCTCGTGCGTCGCCTTCGCGATCAGGAAAAGGCCGCCACCGATCAGGATCAGGTCGCGCCAGGAGAAGTCCTGCCCCGCAACCGAGACCACCGGCGCAGTCAGGCCGATCAGCCAGACCAGCAGGCTGAGCAGGATGAGGCGGAATATCAGCGCCAGCGCCAGTCCGATCTGGCGGGCGCGATGCGCCTGCTGCTCGGGGATGCGCGAGACGATGACCGATATGAAGATGACGTTGTCGATGCCAAGCACGATCTCGAGCGCCGTCAACGTCAGCAGCGCCGCCCAGGCTTCGGGGCTGGTGACGAGGTGCATCATGCGAAGGATCTGACGAGACGGATCAGGGCATCGCTGAAGCTGATCCAGAGCGCGATGGCGCAGAGCACGATCGTGACGGCGGTGCCGACGCGAAAATCCATCTCCAGCACATAGAGGCCGAGCACCGCCCAGACCGCGATCAGCGACATCGTCAGCCAGCGCAGCCGCACCACGCGAACCGGATGCAGCACGTGGAACGGCACGAAGGTCAGCACGACGAGCGCGGCCACCAGCAGCGTCGACCACAGCGGCGGCCAGTGCAGCAGGAACAGGTAGAACGCCGCCGCATTCCACAGCGCCGGGAAGCCGCGGAAATGATTGTCGTCAGCCTTCATGCGCAGATCGGCGAAATATAACGCACTGGTGACGATGATGGCGATGCCGAGCAAGGGAGCCGCGACCGGCAGCAGCAAGCCGCTAGCCACGATCGCATAAGCCGGCACGAACACATAGGTGACGAAGTCGACCACGAGATCGAGCACGTCGCCCGACCAGTTCGGCTGCACGTTCTTGACGTCGAGCCGGCGCGCGATCGGACCGTCGATCGCGTCGATGATCAGGGCGACGCCCAGCCACTGAAACATCGCCGCCCAGTGCTCGCGCACGGCCTCCAGCATCGCCAATAGCGCGATCGCCGCACCGAATGCGGTGAAGATGTGCACCGAGAACGCCGCGGCGCGGATCGCGGGCGTGGGCTTCAGGGAATCCTCTTGGCTGTCCATGGCTCCTGCTACCAGAACGGGGCCGGTTTGCACATCTGCCATTGCAGCGCGCGGTCGTTGCCCTCGCCCCGTCATTCCGGGGCGACGCGAAGCGTCGAGCCCGGAATCCATTGTTCGACCGTCTCTGAGGGCCGATGGATTCCGGGTTCGCGCCAGGAGGCGCGCCCCGGAACGTCGCCGGAGAGACTGCGCTTGAATTTGCCGCCGGGCGTGTCATTTGTTCCTCCATGACAGACGCATCGACACTTTATGACACCGCCGTGATCGGCGGCGGACCGGCGGGACTTGCCGCGGCGATCGCGCTGGCGCAGGCGGGCGCGCGGACCGCACTGGTGGCGCGGCGCGTTCCCTATGCCGACAATCGCACCACTGCATTGCTGGGTGCTTCCGTCGACCTCCTGGAGACGCTCGAGGTCTGGTCCCGCTGCAGGGACAAGGCGGCCGCGCTGGAGGTCATGCGCCTCGTCGACGACACCGGCCGGCTGTTCCGCAGCCCCGAGGTTCGCTTCTCCTGTCACGAAATCGGGCTCGACGCCTTCGGCTACAACATCGCCAATCGCTCGCTGATGCTGGCGCTGGAAGAGCGCGCGGCGGAGCTGCCCAATCTCGTTCGTCTCGACGACGAGGCCGAAAGCGTCGTGATCGAGGCCGACGACGTCGCGATCCGCACGGCCTCAGGACAGTTTCTCACGGCCCGCCTCGTGGTCGGCGCCGACGGTCGGCATTCGCTGTGCCGGGAAGCTGCCGGGATCGAGGTGACGCGGCGCGAGCTGACGCAGACGGCGCTGACCTTCAACGTCGGCCACACCAGGCCGCATCGCAACGTCTCGACCGAGTTCCACACGCCGCACGGGCCTTGCGTGTTCGTGCCTCTGCCCGGCGACCGCTCCAGCGTCGTCTGGGTCTCGGCGCCTGCCGAGGCCGAGCGGCTGCGGAGCCTCGATGACGCGGAGCTGTCTGCAGCGATCGAGAAGCAGTCGCATTCGATCCTTGGCCGCATGAGTGTGGAGCCCGGCCGCAACCTGTTCCCGCTGGCGATCGAACGTCCGAAATCCTTCGGCCGCGACCGCATCGCGCTGGTCGGCGAAGCCGCCCATGTGGTTCCCCCGATCGGCGCCCAGGGCCTCAATCTCGGCCTGCGCGATGCCGCCGACATCGCGCGGCTTGCGGGCGAAGCCCTCGCCGCCGGCCAGGATCCCGGCGCGCCCGAGGTGCTCAAGCGCTACGACCGCGCGCGGCGCCCGGACATTCTGAGCCGGACGTTTGCGATCGACATCGCCAACCGTTCCCTGCTCAACGACTTCCTGCCGCTGCAGCCGGTCCGCGCCGTCGGCATGCACCTGCTCGGCGCCATCGGCCCGCTCCGGCGCCTTGCGATGCGCGAGGGCCTGACGCCGACCTGGCGAAGGTAGAGCCGCTCACGGAAACGCCAGCCGTCCCGTCTGGATCGCCCACATCACGCTGGTCAGCGTGACCACCGACGCAAACGTCCCGAGCAGCACCGCGACGGAGGCGGACTCGATCCAGGCATCGTTCTGCCGGGCGATCACGAACACGTTGAGCGCCGGCGGCAGCGAAGCCATCAGCACGGCGGTCGCGGCCCAGGGCTGTGCGAACGGCCCGAACGCCAGCATGAGGCCGAACGCCGCAAGCGGATGGAACAGCAGCTTCACCGCGATCACGCCGGGGACCTCCCAGGGCACGCGGTCGAACGGCCGCAGCGCCACGGTCACGCCGAGCACGAACAGCGCAGTCGGGGCCGCCGCGTTCTGCAGGAAGGTGATGGTGCGATCGAGCGCGACGGGCATCTCGATATGCAGCGAAGCGAAGGCTGCGCCAAAACACGCCGACATGATCAGCGGGTTGAGCACGATCTGCTTCAGCACGACGCCGAAGGCATGCACGATCGAGGGATGGTCGCGGTCGGACAGCTCGATCAAGAGCGGCACGATGGTGAACAGGAAGATGCTGTCGCAGCAGAAGATCAGCGCGGTCGGCGCGGACGCCTTCGATCCCAGCACCGCAAGCGCCAGCCCTGGCCCCATATAGCCGATATTGCCGTAGCCGCCGGACAGGCCCGCGAGCGTCGCCTCGCGCAATGTCAGCCGGCCAAGGACCTTGCCCACCACCAGCGCCAGGGTGAACGCGGCGACGGTGGACAGCGTGGTCGCCACCAGGAATGGCGGGTTGTTCAATTCCGAGAACGGCGTCTTGGACATGATCGCGAACAGCAGCGCCGGCAGCGACACATAGAGCAGGAAGAAGTTCATCCAGGCGAGGCCTGATTCCGGCAGCGATTTGACCTTGCCACAAGCAAACCCGACGAAGATCAAGCCGAAATAAGGTAGCGCCAGATTGAGGATATCGACCATTGATGAAGTGTTTTCTGAAGATTTGGGGGCTATCTGCCCCTGAAGTGAACGTCAATTCCAAATGAGGCCACTAGCATCGGCCACAATCCTGGTCTATCGACGGGGAATGATTAAAGCGCGGACCGCCAAATTCCAGATCGGACAGGTCGTGCGCCACCGGATCTTCTCGTTCCGGGGCGTGATCTTCGACATCGATCCGGAATTCAACAACACCGAGGAGTGGTGGCTGTCGATCCCCGAGGAGGTACGGCCCCACAAGGACCAGCCGTTCTACCACCTGCTCGCGGAGAACGCGGAGTCCGAGTACGTCGCCTATGTTTCCGAGCAGAATCTGCTGCCCGACGAGTCCGGCGAGCCGATCCGGCATTCCCAGGTGGCCGAGATCTTCATCAAGAACAAGGATGGCGGCTATCGCCCGCGCAATCCCTCGCTGAACTGACATTCGTCGCCGGCAAACGGCCAGCAAAAAAGGCGCTCAAATCGAGCGCCTTTTTCATGTCCGGAGCCTGGCTCCGATTACTTCTGACCTGCTGGAGCGGCGCCCGGGGCACCACCGCCCTGCTCGAGCTTCTTGCGCTGCTCGTCGGCTTTCTTCTGGAGCTCCTCCTGGAGCTTCTTCTGGTTTTCCTCGAACACCTTCGGATCGGTCGGCGGACCGTCATAGGCCTTCTGGAATTCGCCGGCGAGCGGCAGCGGCAGGGTCAGCGGCGCGCCGTTGGCGTTGATCGCCTGGACAACGAGATTCTGGCCCTTCTTCATGCTGTTGATGAGCTCGGGCGTCGCCTCGTAGTCCGACATGCAGCCGTTCTGGAAGCAGATCACATAGGGCTGCTGGAGCGGCGCGTTGCTGTCCACGATGATGCGGGTGCCGTGCACGAGCTGCATGCCGAGCGGCAGCGTCACGCGCAGGATCTTCTTCGGTTCGCCTTCCGGCTCGATGATGACGGCGGCGATGACCGGCTGGCCCGATTCGATGCGGCCGTCCTTGCCGGTGAAGCAGACCTGCTTGGCGTTGGCGTCCTGGCCCTTGAGGCAGAACTTGGTCCAGGGGGCGTAGATCAGCTGGATCTGCTGATCGGCCGGCTGGGCCGCGCCCTGCTGCGCCGGAGCGCCTGCGGCGGGAGCTTGCTGAGCAGGAGCCTGAGCGGCCGGCGCCGGAGCCTTGGGGGCGGCCTTGGGAGCCGCTTTCGGGGCCGGAGCCGCCTTGGGCGCGCCGGGGGCCGGTGCCGGAGTTTGGGCCTCGGCGGCAAACGGGACGGCCAACGCCGTCGCCGTCAACAAGGCGAGAAGTCGCCCGCGCGGCCGGACGGACGCGGCCAAGTAACGGAAATTCATTGCGGAAAACCCTTTCTGAACGGGAAGTGCCCGAACCGCTCCGAAGCGCCGAACCTGGCCGCCTTGGGCGCGGCTCTCTCCCCGTCAATTGAGGCGGATAAGTGACGGGCTCGACGCTCTTGCGCGATTGGGTGCCTTCTTAACGTGGCCGACGAAAAGATCAATGCCGACAAGCGCCTTTGGCCCCGTCCGCAGCTGAGCCCGGTGAAATTCCCTGTGATAGGATTCGAGGCGAGCCGGTCCTCGAATCAACGTGTGCTGATGTTCATGTTCCAACGCCGCTTCGAGGGCCCCGGTGTCCGCGTTCGCGTCTCGGCCCTGCTGGCCTCGGCCCTTGTCCTGGCTTTCGGCGGCGGAGTGTCGATGGGGACCGCGCGGGCCGGGGAAGCCCATGCCATCGCCATGCACGGCAAGCCGGCGATGCCGCCCGATTTCACCCATATGCCCTACGCCAACCCCGATGCCCCCAAGGGCGGCCGCCTGACCTGGGGTGTTCTCGGCACCTTCGACAGCCTCAATCCCTTCATCGTCAAGGGACTGGCCGTGCAGCAGATGCGGGGCTACGTAGTCGAGAGCCTGCTCGCGCGCGGCAACGACGAGCCGTTCACGCTCTATGGCCTGCTCGCCAGGAGCGTCGAAACCGACGACGAGCGGAGCTTCGTCACGTTCCGCCTCGATCCGCGCGCCCGTTTTTCCGACGGCAAGCCGGTCACGGCCGAAGACGTGCTGTTCTCCTGGCAGCTGCTGCGCGATCACGGCCGGCCGAACCACCGGCAGTACTACGCCAAGGTCGCCAAGGCCGACGCTCCCGATCCCCTCACCGTCCGGTTCGATCTCGCCGGCGCCAATGATCGCGAACTGCCGCTGATCCTCGGCCTGATGCCGATCCTGCCAAAGCATGCCGTCGACGTCGCGACTTTCGAGGAGACGACGCTGACGAGCCCGATTGGCTCCGGTCCCTACCGCGTCACGGCCGTGAAGCCCGGGGCCAGCGTGACGCTGACCCGCAATCCCGACTATTGGGGCCGCGATCTGCCCATCAACCGCGGGCTCTACAATTTCGACGAGGTCAGGCTCGACTATTTTCGCGAGGCCAACGGCCAGTTCGAGGCCTTCAAGCGTGGCCTCTACGATTTCCGCGTCGAGCACGAGCCGCTGCGCTGGCATGACGGCTACGATTTTCCAGCCGCCAGAAGCGGCGAGGTGATCCGCGACACCGTCAAGCCGGGCCTGCCGCAGCCATCCGAATTCCTGGTGTTCAACACGCGCCGTCCGATCTTCTCCGACATCCGCGTGCGCCAGGCGCTGACGCTGCTGTTCGATTTCGAGCTGGTCAACCGCAGCTACTTTTTCGGGCTCTATTCGCGCGTCGCCGGTTATTTCGCCGGCTCCGACCTGTCGGCCTATGGCCAGCCAGCGGACGCGCGCGAGCGTGAACTCCTGAAGCCGTTCGCCGATCGAATTCCGGCAGACGTCATGGACGGCAGTTACCGCCTTCCCGTGACCGATGGATCGGGACGCGATCGCACCACGCTTCGCGCGGCGCTGAAACTGCTGTCCGAGGCCGGCTACGATCTCGACGGCACCGTGCTGCGCAACCGCGCGACCAAGGCGCCCTTCACGTTCGAGATCATGGTCACGACCCGCGACCAGGAGCGCATTGCGCTCGCGTTCCAGCGCGACCTCAAACGCGCCGGCATCGAGCCGAGCGTGCGATCGGTCGATCCCGTGCAGTTCGACCAGCGCCGGCTCGCATTCGAATTCGACATGATCCAGAACCGCTGGGACCAGTCGCTGTCGCCGGGCAACGAGCAATATTTCTATTGGGGCAGCGCTGCCGCGGACAATCCGGGAACCCGCAACTACATGGGCGCCAGGGATCCGGCGGTCGATGCCATGATCGCCGCCCTGCTCGAGGCCCGTGAACATACGGAATTCGTCTCGTCGGTGCGGGCGCTCGACCGCGCCTTGATCGCGGGCTTCTACACAATCCCCCTGTTTAACGTATCGGAGCAATGGATCGCGCGCTGGAATCGGATAGAACGACCCAGGACCACCTCGCTCTCGGGCTATTTGCCCGAGACATGGTGGTCGAAGGGGCAGCCTCCAGCGATTCCAGCGAAGTGACGCCGTGAACCAGCCAGCCGTATCGCCGACGCTCGACACGCTGTTTCAGCGCACGCTGATGCGGCAGCCGCACGCGCCTGCCCTGCTCGATCCCCTCAACAAGGCCCGCGTGACCGGGCATCAGCCGCGACGGATGACCTATGCCGAGGCTGATACGGCCATCGAGGCCCTGTCGGCCTATTTCGTCGAAGCGGGCCTGCCGGCCAATTCCGTCATCGCGATCCAGTTGCCTGCTACGGTCGAGTTCGTGCTCACCGTGCTCGCCGCCCATCGCGCAGGCCTCGTCGTCGCGGTGCTGCCGCTGCTGTGGCGGCATGCGGAACTGACCGCCGCGCTCAACCGCACCGCGGCGCGCGCCATCGTCACCATGAGCACGGTCGATGGCGTCAGCTATGCCGACCTCGCGATGCACGCGGCCGCCGAAGCGTTCTCGATCCGTCATGTCTGCGGCTTCGGCACCGATCTGCCCGAAGGCATGGCTTCGCTCGACGAGGTGCTGGCCCGCCCGCCCGGCCTGACGCGTGCGGTGATCCAGGACGGCCGCAAGGCGGCGATGATCTCCTTCGATGTCACGGCGGAAGGTTTTCGCCCGGTGCCGCGGCCGCACTTCAGCCTGATCGCCGGTGGTCTTGCGATGTCGCTGGAAGCCGACATCAGGCAGGGCGCGACCTTGATGGCGGCGCTCGCGCCGATGTCGTTCGCCGGCCTCGCCTCCTCGCTCGCGGTGTGGCTGCTTTCGGGCGGCGCGCTGGCGCTGCATCATCCCTTCGAGAACGACGTGCTGGAGCAGCAGATCAACGAGCACGAATGCGAGGTGCTGATCGCGCCCGCGCAGCTCGCCCTGCGCCTCGGCGATTCGGACCTCGCGGCGCGGATGCCGTCCTTGCGCAACGTCATCGGCCTTTGGCGCGCGCCGGAGCAGGTGGCGGCGAGCGATGCCTGGATCGCCCCGCACGCGCCATTGACCGACGTCTATCTGTTCGGCGAGGCCGGCCTGTTCGGCGCCCGCCGCGGCGAGGACGGCATGCCGGTGCCTGTCATGCCCGGGCCGCACGGCGCCCCGCGCGAGCAATCCGGCTCCTCCATCGCCGGCGAGATCCTGCTGACGCCGAAAGGCACGCTCGGTCTGCGCGGCGCGATGGTGCCGATCGCGGCCTACGCCCCGCCGCAGCCGGTCGGCGACACGCTGATCGCACAGCCGCCACGCGACTATGTCGACACCGGCTACGCCGCACGGCTCGACCGTCCGAGCGGGGCGATCTGCATCACCGCACCGCCCTCCGGCATCATGGCCGTCGGCGGCTATCGCTTCCTCTCCAACGATCTCCAGGAATGGGCCCGCCGGCTCGGTCAGGGCGCCCTCCTCACCGCGCTGCCCGATCGGCTGTCCGGACACAGGCTGGCCGGGCGGGCCCAGGACAATGCCCGGGCCCGCGAGGCGCTCAGCGAGCTCGGGCTTAACCCCCTGATGGTCGAGGCTTTTCGCGACCGCTCCGGCCCCACCTAGACGCAGTTTCGCCACCTCCGTTGACGCTGCATTAAGGCGGCCAAACTAGATTGCGCGGCATCTGTCGCGTGATCAGAGTTTGTCGAATGTCCCAGGCGGGCCCGATCCTGTTTGTGTCCAATGCCGAACGGCCGCCCTTCATTGCGGCGCTGGACGAGGCCCGGCTGTTTCCCGTCGTCGACACCGAATGGGCCAGCGCAGCGCGCGCGGTCGAGCAGGTCCAGCCGGCCGTGGTTCTCGCCCAGATGTCCGGCGGACACGAGCCGCATATCGCGCCGCTCGCAAGGAAGATCGCCGACCAGTCGCCTTACCTGCCCTTCGTGACCGTGGATGCGGCGAGCACGCTGCCCCACAACGCCCTGCCCTTCTCCACGCGCGGTGGCAATCCCGACCGGCTGATCGCACGGCTTCGCGCCGCCCTGCGCGTGCGTACCCTCCATGCCACGGTGCTGCGCCGGCTGCCTGAAGTGAAGGTCGCGTTGCCCCAAGGCGATCCCGCACGCGATGCCACCGTGCTGCTGATCGGCCGCGGCGCGGCCTATCCCGCACTCTCCGTCGCACTGGGTGAACGTGTCGGCGTGGTCGGCGCACTTTCGATCGAGGCCGCCGCAAAACATCTCAACACCCGTGACCTCGACGGCGTCGTGCTCGCCGAAGGTTTTACCGCGCGCGTCACCGACGCCTTCCTCACGGTGCTCGCCGAGGACACCCGCTTCCGCAGCCTGCCGGTCGTCGTTACCGCGCACCAGCTGACGCAGAGTTACGACCTGCCCAATCTCGAGCTGATCCCGGGAGAGCCGGCCAAGGTCGCGGCCAATGCGCTGCCCCTGATCCGCCAGCACGCCATGGAAGCCCAGTTGAGCCGCACGCTGCGCTCGATCGATGCCGGCGGCTGGCTCGATCCGCGCAGCGGCCTTCTGACGGTCGAAGCTTTCGCCCGCGATTTTGCCAAGGCGGTCGAGCAGGCCCTCGCCCGCGGCGGCGGTCTGTCGGTCGCGCGCTTCGCCTTCGACCCCGGCAATTCCCGCGCCCAGCTCGATGCCGCGCGCATCCTCAGCCGCCTGATGCGGCAGATGGATTTCGGCGCGGCGCAGAAGGACGGTTCGGTCATCGTCGTGTTCGCGGAAACCGACTTCCGCACCGCGCACATGATCGCGCGGCGCTTATCGGCCGTGATGCGCCACACCTCGAACGGCAAGCATGAGATGCGCAGCGAACCCGTGGTCAGCGTGGACTCGCTGTCGCCGTCGGATACGGCAAGGTCGCTGCTGGCCCGGCTGTCGGCGGACGGGACGCGGGCGGCGTCGTAGCAACCGCAGCCGTCGCGCCTCAACCGCTCAGACCATCATGAGCTTGATCTGGCCATCCTCGACAATCCCCATCGCGAGAGCGTCGCGCGCCATCTTCTCGACGGCCGGCCAGTTCGTCAAAAGGTATCTCTGCGCCTGCACCTTGGTCGGGAAATTTGTTTGAAGAATACAGCGCTGCCGCGTGTTCCCGTTCGCGATCTGGAAGGACACCGCCTGAGGGCCCTCCCGAAGCTCTTGCTCGGTGGGCTGGGGAAGTTTGCGCATGCTGCTCTTTCTCGCGACTCAGCGAACCGGTAAGGCGACCCCGGACGCTGGATCGGCGCGAGCCGTCCCGGCCGCGATCTTCCTGGCTTTCGATCTTCGCTCTGACTCGGACCTCGGTTGCGTATTGCAGACCGCTTCTGTCAGCATCAGGCGGAGCTCTGCCTTGGTCTTGGGTGCTTGTCGCGTGGTCGACTTCTGCCAATTGGTCATGAAATCTATATGGGTATCTTCGCGCGAAACGCCACTGTTGGCATTCGCGATCAGGCGGTCACAGGTGCAAAAAACCCGCGGCCGGTGAACGGTCGCGGGCCAAGAGATCCGAAGCTCTGCCAGTACATCCGTGGTCAAAGCAACGTCATGTCGATTGCGACAGCCTATGCGGCGCGCAGATCTTCAGCAGCAGACTTGCCGGTCCGGCGGTCTGCAACGATTTCGAATGAAACCTTCTGCCCTTCGTTCAGAGTATTCATGCCGGCGCGTTCAACGGCGCTGATGTGAACGAACACATCCTGGCTGCCCTGGTCGGGCTGAATGAATCCGAAACCCTTTTGGCTGTTAAACCACTTCACAGTTCCCGTCGTCATGGGGGTCGTCCTTTAAGATAGATAAGCGTTTGACCGCGCTGAAAAGCGCGTTCGGTGTCGTCGAGATCTGGAGGGAGGGTCGTCAGTCAGGCGCGCTTGTGAGCGGCGAGGCCAAGTCGTTCGGCCGAAACTCGATAAAATGAATATGGCTCCTGCTCAATCATTTCGCAAGTGGCCATATGTCATTATTTTCGAATCCAGAGGCGACGCAACGATTCAAGCTGCATCGCCTCTGCAAGATGGCGCTCACGCCGCCTTCTTGCTCTCCGCGAGCTGCGCCAGCTGGCGCATGATCTCCGTCGTGCCGGCGAGCCGCTCTTCCGGCGTCTCCCAGTCCTGCAGGAACACCACCTTCATGTCGGGGCGTACCTTGGCGGCCTGGCCGTAGCTGCGGATGAAGGTGACCAGGCGATCGGGATAGGCGAAGGAATTGTCGCGGAAGACGATGACGGCGCCCTTGGGGCCTGCGTCGATCTTCTCGACATTGGCCCGGCGGCAGAACGCCTTGATGGCGGCGACCTTGAACAGGTAGCGCACCTCGTCCGGCAGCACGCCGAAGCGGTCGCGCATCTCGGCGCCGAAGTTTTCGATCTCCTCCTCGGTGTCGAGATCGGCAAGGCGCCGGTACAGCGACAGCCGGACCGAGAGGTCGCCGACGTAATCCTCCGGAATGAGCACGGGCATGCCGATCGTGATCGACGGCGACCAGCGGTCGGCGGCGGGTTCGGAGACGCCGGCCTTGAGGTTGACGATCGCCTCCTCCAGCATCGATTGGTACAGCTCGAAGCCGACCTCCTTGATGTGGCCCGACTGCTCCTCGCCGAGCAGATTGCCGGCGCCGCGGATGTCGAGGTCGTGCGAGGCGAGCTGGAAGCCTGCCCCCAGCGTCTCCAGCGATTGCAGCACGGTGAGCCGGCGCTCGGCCTGCGCGGTGATCTTCTGCTGCGCCGGCAGCGTGAACAGCGCATAGGCGCGCAGCTTGGAGCGGCCGACGCGGCCACGGAGCTGGTAGAGCTGGGCGAGGCCGAACATGTCGGCGCGGTGCACGATCAGCGTGTTGGCGTTGGGAATGTCGAGGCCGGATTCGACGATCGTGGTCGACAAGAGGATGTCGAACTTGCCGTCGTAAAACGCGGTCATGATGTCCTCGATCACCGCGGGCGGCATCTGGCCGTGCGCGACCGCGACTTTCATCTCCGGCACGTTCTTGTCGAGGAAATCCTTGACCTCGGCGAGGTCGTCGATGCGCGGCACCACGTAGAACGCCTGCCCGCCGCGATAGCGCTCGCGCAAGAGCGCCTCGCGGATCATCAGGGCATCGTGCGGGGCGACGAAGGTGCGCACCGCGAGGCGATCGACCGGGGGCGAGGCGATGATCGAGAGCTCGCGGACGCCGGTCAGCGCCAGCTGCAGCGTGCGCGGGATCGGCGTTGCCGACAGCGTCAGCACGTGCACCTCGGCGCGAAGCGCCTTCAGCCGTTCCTTGTGGGTGACGCCGAAGTGCTGCTCCTCGTCGACGATGACGAGGCCGAGATCGCGGAATTTGATCGCCTTGCCCAGCAGTGCATGGGTGCCGACGACGATGTCGACCGAACCGTCGGCGATGCCCTTCTTGACCAGGTTGAGCTCCTTGGCCGCGATCAGGCGCGAGGCCTGCGCCACGTTCACCGGAAAGCCCTTGAATCGTTCGGTGAAGGTTCTTGCGTGCTGGCGCGCCAGCAGCGTGGTCGGCACCACAACCGCAACCTGCTTGCCTTCGAGCGCCACGGCAAACGCGGCGCGCAAAGCCACCTCGGTCTTGCCAAAACCGACGTCGCCGCAGATCAGCCGGTCCATGGGGCGGCCGAGCTCGAGGTCTTTCAGCGTGGATTCGATGGCCCCGAGCTGGTCCTCGGTCTCGTCATAGGGGAAGCGTGCACAGAACTCGTCGTAAAGGCCGGGCTGCACCAGGAGCTTGGGCGCCTCGTGCAGATGGCGCGCAGCGGCGATCTTGATCAACTCGCCCGCGATCTCGCGGATGCGGTTCTTGAGTTTCGCCTTGCGGGTCTGCCAGCCGGAGCCGCCCAGACGATCCAGCTCGACCGTGGTCTGGTCGGAGCCATAGCGCGACAGCAGTTCGATATTCTCGACCGGCAGGAACAGTTTTGCGTCGGCGGCATAATGCAGCTCGAGGCAGTCATGCGGCGCGCCGGCGACGTCGAGCGTCTGCAGGCCGACAAAGCGCCCGATGCCGTGATCGGCGTGGACGACGATGTCGCCCGCGGTGAGGCTCGTGATCTCCGAGATGAAATTGTCGAGCTTGCGGCTGGCCTTGCGCGTCCGCACCAGGCGGTCGCCGAGGATGTCCTGCTCGCTGATCAGCGCGATCTCGTCGGTCTCGAAACCGGCCTCCAGGCCGAGCACGGCGAGCATGGTCTCGTTGCGCGGCGTGGCCTGCACCGTCCGCCAGGCGTTGACGCTGGTGGTGTGGGCGAGCTTGTGGTCGCGCAGCATCGAGGTCATGCGGTCGCGCGAGCCTTCGCTCCAGAGCGCGATCACGACCTTCTTGCGCTGGGCCTGCAAGGCCATGACGTGGGCGACGACAGCCTCGAACACGTTGACGGTGCTGTCGTTGCGCTCCGGCGCGAAATCGCGGCCCTTGCGTGCGCCAGCGTCGACCACGCTCGTCCCGTCGGCCGGCACCGAGAACTGCGTCAGGCGTGCCAGCGGAATGTCGCCGAGCCGTTTGGTCCACTCCTCGTCGGTGAGATAAAGCCGGTCCGGCGGCAGTGGCTTGTAGATGGCACCGCCGCCGGGATGCTCCATCGCATCGCGGCGGGCCTCGTAATAGTCCTGGATCTGCTTGAAGCGCTCGCGCACGGCGTCCTCGGCCTGCGGCTCGATCGCGACGGCGGCTCCTTGCAGATAGTCGAACAGCGTGTCCATCCGGTCCTGGAACAGCGGCAGCCAGTGCTCCATGCCGGGATGGCGGCGGCCTTCGCTGACGGCCTCGTACAGCGCGTCGTCGCGCTCGGGCGCGCCGAACTCGGCGACATAGCCCATGCGGAAGCGGCGGATGGTGTCGGTGACGAGCTGAAATTCCGAGACCGGCACGAGGTCGAGCGAGCGCATGTCGAGCAGCGTGCGCTGTGTCTCGGCATCAAACGTGCGGATCGATTCCAGGCTGTCGCCGAAGAAATCGAACCGCACGGGCTGCTCGAGGCCGGCCGGAAACAGGTCGAGGATGCCGCCGCGCACGGCGTATTCGCCGGGCTCGCGCACGGTCGAGGAGCGGTTGTAGCCGTTGTGCTCGAGCCAGGCGACGATGGTGTCCATCGGCACGACGTTGCCGGGGGCGACCGACAGCGCCTGTGCCGCGACGAGCTCGCGCGCGGGCACGCGCTGCACCACCGCATTCACCGTGGTCAGCACGATCAGCGGCTTGTCGCTGCCGGTGAGCGGAGCGAGCCGCGCCAGCGTGGTGAGGCGCTGGGCCAGGATGCCGCCATGCGGCGAGACGCGGTCATAGGGCTGGCAGTCCCAGGCCGGGAAAGTCAGCACCGGCAGATCGGGCGCGAAGAACTGCAGCGCGCGTTCGAGCTGCTGCATCCGCGGCCCGTCGCGGCAGACCACGGCAAGGCTGACGGCCGGCTTCTTCGGCCGCGCCGCGATCGTCCGCGCCAGATCGGAGATGACGAGGCCCTCGGCGCCTTCGGCGACATTGGCAAGCGTCAGCGCGCGGCCGGGCGTGAGCAGCTCGGCCGGAGATTTCGACCCAGGCTTCATAGATGGCCGTCCGCGATCGGATAGGCCTTAATGCGGGCAAACAGGGGACCCGTCACATCGGCCGGCAGCTCCTTGTCGCCGCTGATGGCGGCGTAGAGATCGGGATCATTGACCTCCAGCAGGGCCTCGAGTTCGTCGAGCTCGGCATCGGACAGATTGCCGATCTCAGCGTCGGCAAAACGGCCGAGGATCAGGTCCATCTCCCGCGTGCCGCGGTGCCAGCAGCGGAACAGAAGCCGCTTGCGGCGGTCGTCCAGGCCGCTGCTCGATCGTGTCGTTCCCGTCATGTCTCTGATCCAGTCAAACGCAGAAAGCCCGGACGTGCCGGGCGGGGTTGATATAGGCCCTGGGCCATCGAATGTCAGCAGCATTCCCGATGCCCGGTGCAGGCAAAATCGGATGGACAGCCCTTCGACTTGCAGCTTTTCAATTTCGACGCTATGTGTCTGCCCGATTTCGCGCCTCGCGGGCGCGATCAGCTGGGAGAAGGCTCGATGACGATCATGTCTCGCCGCCCCGTCGAGGGCATCGCCTAAACTGCGCGTGCGTTGGCCGCGCCGTTAGGGAAACCACGCGCTTCACTGCGCGTGTCGACGATCCCTATCTGCTGAAAGCTTAACAATGGGCACCTCTCCCAAGGTGGACGGCTGCGCGCCGATCCACGTCTTCGCCTCGTCCAAATCCTGGATCGAGGGCAATGCCACGCTTCAACTCCAACATGTTGCCGGACTGGCCGGCGTCCGGGAGGTCGCGGCCATGCCGGATCTCCATCCCGGCAAGTACGGTCCGGTCGGCTGCGCGGTCCTCGCCGATCGGATTTATCCTCAACTGGTCGGCTCCGATATCGGCTGCGGCATGGGGCTGTTTCAGCTCGATATCGTCGCGCGCAAGCTGCGTCTCGACCAGATGGCCGAGCGACTGCACGCGCTCGATCAACCCTGGGATGGCGACCCAGCCAGCGTGCTGGCTGAGACCGGTCTCCACGGCAGCACTTTCGACGCCTCGCTTGGCAGCATCGGCGGCGGCAATCATTTTTGCGAGTTGCAGGCGATCGAGGACATCCTCGCGCCTGACATTGCCGCGCAGGCGGGACTGGACCGCGATTATGCCTACGTGCTGGTCCATTCCGGTTCGCGAGGCCTGGGTTACGCGATCCTGGAACGCGTCCTCTCGCAAGGACAGGTGACGCTCGATCCGACTGGCGACCAAGGCGCGGCCTATCTGGCAGCGCATGATCACGCCGTGCGGTGGGCAAAGCTCAACCGGCGCATCATCGCCGAGCGGGCCGCTGCGGCCGCGCGGGCGGATTTGCGTGCCGTCAACGACCTGCCGCACAACATGGTGGAGCGTCGTGACGGTGCGATGGTGCTGCATCGGAAAGGTGCGGCGGCGTCTGATCGTGGGCTGGTGCCGGTTCCGGGATCGCGCGGCACGCTGTCCTATCTGGTGGAGCCGCTGGCGGGCATGCGAAACGAGGCCCTCGCCTCGCTCGCACATGGCGCGGGGCGCAAATATGACCGCGCTTCGATGCACGGCCGCGTGCGCGTCAAGAAATCCGACGTGGCGCGGCTGGAACGCAATCCATATGGCGGGATCGTCGTCTGCGGCGATCGCGGCCTGCTCGCAGAGGAAGCGCCGGAGGCCTACAAGAGTATCGAGCGCGTGATCGACGACCTCGTCGAATTCGGCCTGGCGCGTGTGGTGGCGACGTTCCGACCGCTGGTGACCTTCAAGAAGGCGCCATCCGACCGCCCGGTCGGTGACGCGAAACGGCAAAGGTCGTGGAAGGAGGATCGCCGATGATCCGACTTCTGTTCACCAGCGGACGCGGTCCGGCCGAATGCCGGATCGCGGTCCGGAAGGCCGTTACAGTGCTGGTGGCCGAAGCCGCCGCGCTCGGGCTCGAAACCGATAGCGTCGAGGGACCGAAGCCCGACGGGCATGGCCCCGCCTCGGCGATCGTCGTCATCCATGGCGAGGCCGCGGCGGCGTTCGCCCGGCCGTGGGTCGGTGCAATCCAGTGGGTGGCGCCAAGCCCGGTCCGGCCGCATCACAAGCGGAAAAACTGGTTCATCGGCGTGTTCGAGCTTCCGGCAGCGCCGGATGCACCGAAGGCGCTCGCCGTCCAGGATGTCCGCTTCGAAGCCTTCCGGGCCGGAGGACCCGGCGGCCAGCACCAGAACAAGACCGAGAGCGCGGTGCGGGCCACGCACTTGGCGAGTGGTCTCTCCGTCGTGGTGCGGGAGGAACGCTCGCAGCACCGCAACAAGGCGCTGGCGCTGGAACGGCTGGAGGCGCTGCTCCGGTTGCAAGGTGAAATGGCGGCGATCGTCGCGCAGAACGATGCGCATGCCGCGCACGACAGCCTGGAACGCGGGCGACCAGTGAAGCGCTTCAAGGGCAACGCCTTCCGGGCATTTTAGTATAGGTTAGCGAGCGCCGGACGCGCCTCGCTATGGCTCCCGCCTCACCGCCTTGGAACGCGACTATGACGAACGTGGTACAGGTTTTCGACTATCGGTTTTCCAACCCCGAATATGAGATTATGCGCTTTCAGGTACGGCTTTCCGAACTTGCAAAATCCCTGGGGTTTGAGGTCGAGAGTTGGACAGACGAACTAGGTCCAACAGGTGCAATGTGCCTCCGGCTTCCCACGGGACGCGTGGTCGTGCTCATCGAGCGCCAACACGTAATAGATCACTATGGTGCAAATGGGCCGTACGTCCAAGTCGACGCCGCTATCCTTGCGGAGTTCGGAGTTGAGTCTTTGATAGACGAAGTTCTGACAAGTCTTGGTTTATCAGACCAATTGGTTGATTGGCGCGCGACCGGCGAGCAGCAACAATATGCGATTGATTCCTTGAGACGGGCCGCAGCTCACAAAATGGAAAAAGGAACCACTTGATTCCGCCAGCGAGGACGCCGAGCTAGATTACCCTGATGCGCCCCACCCTGCTCAATCCGCTGTTTGCTCCCGTGACCAGCCTGCCCGGCGTCGGTCCGAAGCAGGACAAGCTGCTGCAATATCTGCTCAGCCGCAGCGAGACGCCGCGGCTGGTCGATCTGTTATTGCATCTGCCGAGCCATGTGATCGACCGCCGGGCGCGGCCGAAGATCCGCGACGCGGCCCAGGGAACCATGGTGACGCTGGAGGTCACTGTCGATCGCCACCGCCCGCCTCCGCCCCGCAACGCGCGCGCGCCGTACCTCGTCTATGCCAGCGACGACACCGGCGACGTCGTGCTGACCTTCTTCCGGGCCAAGCCCGGCTATGTCGAGAAGCTGCTGCCGGTCGGCGAGAAGCGCTACGTCTCCGGCACGCTGCAGATGTATGACGGCATCCCGCAGATCGTGCATCCCGACCGCGTGCTGGACGAGGAAGCAATCTCGAAGCTGTCGGGCATCGACCCCGTCTATCCGCTCACGGAAGGCCTCGCGCTCGGCTCGCTCCGCCGTGCGATTGCGCAAGCGCTGCTGAAGCTGCCGGCCCTGCCGGAATGGATCAGCCCAGAGGTGATGCGCCGCTGCAATTTTCCGCCGGTCGCTGAGGCGCTCAATCGCGTGCACCAGCCGGTCGAGCTGACCGATATTTTACCGGACCGGCCGTTCTGGTCGCGCCTCGCCTTCGACGAGCTGCTCGCCGGCCAGCTCGCGCTCGCCCTGATCCGCGCGCAATTGCGCCGCCCCGCCGGCGTCCGCAATGCCGGCGACGGCCACCTGCGCAGCAAGATCATCGACGCCCTGCCCTATGCATTGACGTCCTCCCAGCGCGACGCCGCTGCGGCGATCGCCAGCGATCTGCAACAACCCGTGCGGATGCTGCGCCTGCTCCAGGGCGACGTCGGCTCTGGAAAAACGGTCGTGGCCCTGCTTGCGGCCGCAGCTGTGGCCGAGGTCGGCAAGCAGGCCGCGCTGATGGCGCCGACCGAAATCCTGGCGCGCCAGCACATCAAGACCATCGCCCCGCTCGCCGAGCGCGCGGGCATGCGCGTCGCCATCCTCACCGGCCGCGAGAAGGGCAAGGAGCGTCGCGAGATCATCACCCAGCTCGCGGCAGGCGAGATTGACCTGCTCGTCGGCACCCATGCGCTGATCCAGGACGACGTGATCTTCCACGACCTCGCGCTCGCCATCGTCGACGAGCAGCACCGTTTTGGCGTGCGCGAGCGCCTCGCGCTGACCTCCAAGGGCGAAGCCGTGGACGTGCTGGTGCTCAGCGCCACTCCGATCCCGCGCACGCTGGTGCTGACCTATTTCGGCGACATGGACATCTCCGAGCTGCGAGAGAAGCCGGCCGGCCGTCAGCCGATCGACACCCGCGCCGTCGCCATGAGCCGGCTCGGCGAGGTCATGGACGGCGTCGGCCGTGCACTCGAGTCCGGCAAGCTGGTCTACTGGATCTGCCCGCTGGTGGAAGAGTCCGAGGCCGAGGGCACCGAGCATCTCACCAACGCGACCAAGCGTTTCGAGAGCCTGCAGAAGCGCTTCGGCGACCGTGTCGGCCTCGTCCATGGCCAGATGAAGGGCACCGAGAAGGACCGCGTGATGGGCCAGTTCGCCGCGCACGAGATCGGGCTCCTGGTTGCGACCACCGTCGTCGAGGTCGGCGTCGACGTGCCGGCGGCGACCATCATGGTGATCGAGAACGCCGAGCGCTTTGGCCTTGCCCAGCTGCACCAGCTGCGCGGCCGCATCGGACGCGGCTCGGAAGCGTCGACCTGCATCCTGCTCTACGCGGAGCCGCTCGGCGAAATGTCGAAGGCCCGCCTGAAGGTGATCCGCGAGACCACCGACGGTTTTCGGATCGCCGAGGAAGATCTGAAGCTGCGCGGCGAAGGCGACGTGCTCGGCGTGCGCCAGAGCGGCCTGCCCGGCTACCGCATCGCGCGCTCGGAGGTCCACGGTCAGCTCATCACCCAGGCCCGTGACGAAGCGCTGCGCATCCTCAAGGACGATCCCAAGCTCAAGGGCGAGCGTGGCGAAGCGCTGCGATGCTTGCTGTATCTCTACGAGCGCGACGAAGCGATCCCGCTGATCGGCGCGGGTTAGGTCGCAGCCCTCTGCCGTCCGACCTCGTAGGCCGCCACATGCGCGCAGGCGAGATCCAGCAGCGGCGTGTCAATGCCGAGCTTGCGGGCCCGGCTGGCCATATCGCCGAGGATGTGCTCCGACTCGGTGACCGATCCGCGCTCGATGTCGCGCAGCATCGAGGCCTTGAGCGGCGAGTCCAGCGTCGTGAATAGCTTTCGGTCGAACTCGATGAACGGCGCGCGCGGCTCGAAACCCGAGGCCGTCGCAACGCTGCAGCATTCCGCGAACAGGCGGAAGATCGATTGCTCGCCGTTGGGCACGGCCAGGATGTCGCCGATGCTCGCGCGCATCAGGCAGGTGATGCCGGCGAGCGTCGAGAGCTGCACGAACTTCTCCCACATGTCCTGCATGATCGCCTCGCTGGCGCGGACGTCGATCCCGGGGACATGGAGCAGCGTCTCCAGCGCGAGCACGCGCTCGCTCAGTGCGCCCTCGATCTCGCCGAAGACGATGGTCTGATTGGCCATGAACTGAACGACACGACCATCCGCATCAAGCCCGGCACTGACGTTCGCGAGGCCGCCGAGGACGCACCTCGCGCCAAAACGAGCAATCAGGGCGTCGATATGTTTCAGCCCGTTGAGGATGGGCAAGATCATCGTGTCGACGCCCACGGCCGGGGCGAACTGGGCCATCGCGTCATCGAGCGAGTAGGATTTCACCCCGACGAGCACGACGTCGAACGGCTCCTTGAGATCGTTGGCCAGGATGATCTTCGGCTGCACGGCAAAGTCACCGTGCGGGCTCACGACGTGCAGTCCATTCCGACGCAATTGCTCGGCCCGCTTCTCGCGCACCAGAAAGGTCACGTCGCGGCCCGCCCGGACCAGGCGAGCGCCGTAATAGCCACCCAGTGCTCCCGCCCCGATCACCAGAACTCTCATTCGAACTCCCATTCAGAACGCAGCTTCCGCAGAGAAGCTATCAGATGAGCCTCGCAGCGTCTCCTCCCCGTCATCGCGAGCGTCGCCCTACACTTTCCCCGCGACTGCCATTGTGAGACCCTACGCCCATGCGCCGGATCATCGTCGTTGGCTCACAGGGAAGCGGAAAGACGAGCCTCGCCCTCAATCTCGGGCGAAAGCTCGATCTGCCTGTGGTGCACCTTGACGTGCTCTATTGGCGGCCGGGCTGGACACCATCCGACAAGGCCAGCTTTCGCGCGCGCGTCACCGAGGCGATCGCGGGCGAGGCATGGGTCGTCGACGGCAGCTTCTCGGGGCTGGCGTTCGATCTCACGATCGCGCGCGCTGACATTCTCGTCGTCATCGACCGTCCTCGCTGGCTTTGCCAGTGGCGTATCCTCTGGCGCTCGGCCTTCGACCGCGACACGAGCCGGCCCGATCTGCCCGAGGGATGTCCGGAACAGTTCGACTGGAAGCTGATGAAGGAAGCCTGGCGCTACGACACCGAGCGCGTGCCCGTCATCGAGGCCGAGCGTCTTCAATATGGCCCCGATGTTCCGGTCGTGCGCCTGAGACGCGACCGGGACCTTCAGGGCTTTCTGGACTCGGTTTCTGTGAACGGCGAGTGAGCACGGACGATCAGGATTTCGTCCGCGCGATCCCCGCAGCGAACGCCTTCATCAGCGCCGCATCCACCGCCTCGCCCTTCGTGTCCTCGGCGAGATGCTCGAACCACCTCGCGAAACCCTCGTAGATCTGGCTGGCGGGATGATCGGGGCCGAGGAAGCCGGAAATCTCCCGCATCTCGGCGACCCAGCGATAGGCCTTCGGAATCATGTCCGGCAGCGCGACCTCGAGCCGGGCCAGGATCGCGGGCTGGCTCAGCGCAAGCTCGTCGCGCAGCGCGTCCGCCGCGCCCGCCTTCGTCGCCGCGATCACCATGGCGGAGCCGATGCCGGCGAGGCCCTTGACGATGCCGGCATAGGACATTTTCAGAGCGGATGCCGCACCCACAGGGCCTTCGACGATGCGCACGTCGAGGCCGAACTCCCTCAGCGCAACGAGGTCCCTGGCGTGCTCGCCGGACATGTAGAACGCCGGGCTCTTGCCGCCTGGCTGCGGCGGAAAGCCGATGATGCCGCCATCGACGAACGGGGCCTGCGCCGAGCCGATGATCTCTTCAATTCTCTGCACGGTGTCGACATTGACGGCGTTGCAATCGACCACGATCGGCTTCTTCTCGCGCCTGACGATCAGCGCGGCCAGCCGTTCAGCCAGCGCGACGGCTTCGCCGGGCGGCACGATCGAAAGGATGATGTCGGCAGCTGCGATCGCATCGTCGTCGGCGCCGATCATGCCGGCGTCCGCGGCGCGTTTTCGCGTCGCCTCGCTCCGCCCCGTCAAGGACGTCAGCACGCGCGCGCCATGTTCGCTGAGGCGGCGGGCGACGGCGCTGCCCATGGCGCCGGGCGCGAGGATCGCAATGGTTTTGGACATCGTGCACTCCAGGTCGAAATCCGGGCAAGGTGCCCGGATCACCGGAGACTAGCAGAGGATACCGACACGCGCGCGGCCGGGGCCATCCCGCAAGGGAATGGCCCTACTCCACCTTCGCAGGCTCGGGCTGAAGCGTCGAAGCATTGGCGATGCGCGCGGCATTCGCCATGCCCGCGAGTGCCGCGGCCTTTTTCGGATCGGGCGCCGAGCCCGGCTGCACCACGCCGGCCGACATGATCAAGGTCGCGGCATCCTCGGTGCTCATGTCGACCTCGACGATCTTGCTCTTGGGCACGTAGAAGAAGAACCCGGTGGTCGGGTTCGGCGAGCACGGCAGGAACACGGAGACATGCTCCTCCTGCCCCGGCAGGCTGCGCGCAACTTCCTCATTCGGCGATTGCGAGATCAGCACGATCGACCACATGCCCGGCGAGGGAAACTCGACCAGCCCGACTTTGCGAAAGCTCGAGCCCTTGCCCGAGAACAGCGTCTCGAACACCTGCTTGAGGCCGCGATAGATGGCGCGCACCGCCGGGATGCGGCCGAGGAAGGTCTCGCCGACATCGACCAGCGTGCGGCCGATCAGGTTGGCCGCAAGGAATCCGACCAGCGTCAGCGTGAAGAAGGCGACAACCAGTCCCCAGCCCGGAATGACGTACGGCAGATAGGTTTCGGGACGATAGGCCAGCGGCACGAATGGCCGCACCACGCCGTCGACCCAGGTGACGAACCACCAGACCAGATACAGCGTGATTGCGATCGGCCCCGTGACGACGAGGCCGGTCAGGAAATAATTGCGGAAACGGCCCATCAGGCCGGTATGCGGTTCCGGGAGGGGATCGAGAGGCGCAGGCGCGTCGTCGCGGGGGGTCATTCGGGTTCCAGGTCGGTCGCAGCACACAAGCTAGGGTCTTCTAGCAGGTTTTGGAAGACCGCGACGGACCGATATCCCTTCTGCCTATTCCACAGTCACCGATTTCGCGAGGTTGCGAGGCTGGTCGACATCGGTCCCCATCACGACAGCCGTATGATAGGCGAGCAGCTGCACCGGAACGGCATAGACCATCGGCGTAAAAGCCGCGGCCATGTCGGGCAGGACGATGGTGACGAGCGAATCCACGGTCGCCTCCGCCGCGCCCTTGGCGTCGGTCATCAGGATGATGTTGCCGCCGCGGGCCGCGACTTCCTGCATGTTCGAGACCGTCTTCTCGAACACACGGTCGTAAGGCGCGATGACGACGACAGGCATGGTCTCGTCGATCAGCGCGATCGGCCCGTGCTTGAGCTCGCCGGCGGCATAGCCCTCGGCGTGGATGTAGGAGATCTCCTTCAGCTTGAGCGCGCCTTCGAGCGCAAGCGGGAAGCTGGTGCCGCGGCCGAGATAGAGTACGTCGCGGGACTTGGCGATCCGGTGCGCGAGCTTTTCGATCTGCGGCTCGGTGGTGAGCGCATCGGCCATCAGGCGCGGGACCTCGACGAGGCCGTGGACCAGCCTGGTCTCGTCCTCGTCGGACAATTCGCCTCGAGCCTTGCCGGCCGCGATCGCAAGGTTCGCCAGCACCATGAGCTGACAGGTGAAGGCCTTGGTCGAGGCGACGCCGATCTCGGGTCCGGCGAGCGTCTGCAGCACGATTTCGCTCTCGCGGGCGATGGTCGAGGTCGGCACGTTGACGACGGCGACCGTGTGCACGCCTTCGGCCTTGGCATAGCGCAACGCCGCCAGCGTGTCGGCGGTCTCGCCCGACTGCGAGATGAAGATGGCGAGATCGCCCTTGCGCAAGGGGGCCTCGCGGTAACGGAATTCGGAGGCGACATCGACCTCGACGGGCACGCGCGCGAAGCGCTCGAACCAGTATTTCGCCACGAAGCCGGCATAGCTCGCGGTGCCGCAGGCCGTGATGTTGATGCGCTGGATGTTCTTGAAATCGAACGGCAGCTCGACCGGCAGCGAGACGCGTTCGGTCGCCATGTCGACATAGCGCGCCAGGGTGTGGCCGACCACTTCCGGCTGCTCGTGGATCTCCTTGGCCATGAAGTGGCGATAGTTGGCCTTGTCGACCAGCGAGGTCGAGGCCGCGTGCTTGATCTTGTCGCGCTGGACGGCGTTGCCGTCCTTGTCGAAAATCGTCGCACTCTTGCGGGTCAGCACCACCCAGTCGCCGTCCTCGAGATAGCTGATCGTGTCGGTGAACGGACCGAGCGCGATGGCGTCGGAGCCGAGATACATCTCGCCGTCGCCATAGCCGATCGCGAGCGGCGGCCCGTTGCGGGCGCCGATCATGAGGTCGTCGTCGCCGGCGAAGATGAAGCCGAGCGCGAACGCGCCGCGCAGGCGTCCCAGCGCCAGCTTCACGGCCTCGACCGGCTTGTTGCCGCGCGTCAAGAGATCGTCGACGAGATGCAGCACGATCTCCGTGTCGGTCTCGGTGTGGAACACCGTGCCCTTCTTCTCGAGCTCCTCGCGCAGCTCGCGGAAATTCTCGATGATGCCGTTGTGGACCACGGCGACGCGCTCGGTCGCGTGCGGATGGGCGTTGTTGACGGTCGGCTTGCCGTGAGTGGCCCAGCGGGTGTGGCCGATGCCGGTCGTGCCCTTGAGCGGCTCGGCTTCGAGCCGCTTCTCCAAATTCTTCAGCTTGCCCTCGGCGCGGCGGCGCTCGAGGTGCTTGCCTTCGAGCGTGGCGACGCCCGCGGAGTCGTAACCGCGATATTCGAGACGTTTGAGCGAATCCACCAGCTGCTCCGCAACCGGTTCGCGCCCGAGAATGCCGACAATCCCGCACATGCGGATCACTATCCCCCAAATCGTCGAAAAATCGCCTAAACGACGCGCCCGGTTTTTAGCGAAGTTACTAAGGAACCAGATACTCAATAATTATTGCTGATTGAGACAGCGTCTCGTCGCATTGGCCCGCGGCTGCGTCGAATTGGCCGGCCTTAAACCGCGCGCGTTAACGCGTTGTCAACATGTTTGGCCAACGATTTCCCTTCAGGAGACCAAAGCCATGAAGGGCTCGTCCGACCGCAAAGGTCTGTCATCGATGTATGTGCGCGCCAACGAGACCTCGGGCACGCACCTTGCGCATTGGCCGCCGCCCCAGCGCGGCAAGGAAAGCAAACCGGTCTTCGTGAAACATCCGGAAGGCGAGCCGGTGAAGCGCGCCAAGCCGCGCGGCTGGCGCCTGACCCGCGCGATCTTCTCCGAATTCGCCGACGACGAATAGCGGACACCTCACCAGCCCAGAACCAGGGCGCACGCGAGGAAGACGACGAACGCCCAGAACGCCAGTCCGGTGACAAGCGCCGCCATCTCCCGCTCATGCGGATGACGCACTCCAAATTGGTCCAGCAACCACCGCCCCGGCGGCTTGATGACGTTCTCGACGAGGAAATCAAATAAGACGGACGCCTCTTTGTCGTCGTCCATGCGCGCCCCCTCGCACGAGAAGCACCACCTGGCAGCTTATTTCTCCGGTTTCTTGCCGCCCGTCTTCATCTCGCGATAGCGCGCCGCGCCGCCCTCGCGGATGGTCTGCTGGCTGCGCTCCAGAGCCATGGCATCGTCTGGCACGTCCTTCGTGATCACAGAGCCCGAGCCGATATAGGCGCCATTGCCGATCTTCACCGGCGCAACCAGCGAGGAGTTGGTGCCGACGAAGGCGCCCTGCCCGATCACCGTCTTGTGTTTCTTGAAGCCGTCGTAGTTGCAGGTGATGGTGCCGGCGCCGATGTTGGAATTGGCGCCCACGGTGGCATCGCCGATATAGGAGAGATGATTGACCTTGACGCCGGCCTCCAGCGTCGCCGCCTTGGTTTCCACGAAATTGCCGATGCGCGCGCCGTCGCCGAGCGAGGTGCCGGGCCGCAGCCGCGCATAGGGGCCGATCGAGACGTTCCTGCCGAGCTTGGTCTCGACGATATGCGAGAAGGAATGGATCACCGTGCCGTCGGCGATCGACACGCCGGGGCCGATCACGACGAACGGCTCGATGGTCACATCCTTGCCGAACACGGTGTCGGCGGCGAGATAGACCGTATCCGGCGCGATCAGCGTGACGCCGGCCTCCATCGCCGCTTTCCGCAGGCGCGCCTGCATCACGGCTTCGGCCTCGGCGAGCTGCGCCTTGGTGTTGATGCCGCGCACCTCGTCCTCGCTGGTCTCGATCACCACGGACTCCCATCCCTGCTTGCGGACGATCTCGACCGCGTCCGTCAGATAATATTCGCCCTTGGAATTGGCATTGCCGATCTGCCCGAGGATTTCGAGCGCGCGGTGGCCGTCGATCGCCATCACGCCGGCATTGCACAGATCGATCTTGCGCTCATCAGCGCTCGCATCGGCCTGCTCGCGGATCGCGACGAGGCGTTCGCCCTCGACGATGAAGCGGCCGTAGCCGGTGGGATCGGCGGCGCGGAAGCCGAGCGCAGCGATCGCGGCGCCGCTGGCAAGCGGCGCGCGCAGCCGCGCAAAGGTCTCGGCCGAGATCAGCGGCGTGTCGCCGAAGGCGATCAGGAGATCGTCGACGCCGCGCGCGATGGCCTCGCGTGCCGCCAGCACCGCATGCGCGGTGCCGAGCCGCTCCGCTTGCACGAAAGTGAGCACGTCGGGCCTGATCCGCTTCGCCTCGTCCGCCACCGCCTGGTGGTCGGGACCGATCACGACTGCCAGCGAGGTGCCGGTTCCCTTGGGTGCCGCGGCGAGCACGTGGCCAAGCAGCGTCTGCTGGGCGACGGGATGCAGCACTTTCGGCAGGCTCGAGCGCATGCGCGTGCCTTCGCCGGCGGCGAGCACGATCGTGAGGCTGGAACGGGCGGTCATCGAAATCCTGTCAGATTCGGCCGAATCAATTGGCGTGACGGGCGGCAGGCCACCCTGAAATGCTCTCGCCTTGCTACCCCCGCAAACGCCCGGAATTCAAGTGCGACACGCTTTTCCTGTTAATGTTCCTTGATTGATTCGGGGAAGCTGCGGGCTGGGCACTTAACGTTCATGGCAAAGGATTCCGACCCACTGGCGGATGCCTTCGGCGCCAAGGAGACCGGCGGACTGTTCTCCGGACTTTTGGCCGAGGAAAGCGCGTTCGACCGCCGCTTGATGTGGCGGCTGGGCTCGTGGGGCGTGGCAGCCGTCGGCGCCGTCACCATCGCAGTGATGGCCAACCAGGCCCAGCTCGGCTGGCGGCGGGACCAGATCGCCTCCGCCGATCTTGCGCGCCAGGCCGACCGGCTGCAGGTGCTGACCAAGGAAAGCCAGAACGAAGCGCGCCGGCTCGCGGCCGCCATCGAGACGCTCAACACCGATCGCGACCGGCTCTATTCGCGCGTCACCGTGCTGGAGCAAGGGCTCGATTCCGTCACCGGCGCCATCGCCAAGCAGAGCACTCCGCCGCCGCAGGCCGGCAAGCCGCAGGATGCAACGCCGGCAGCGCCGAACGTCGCGCCGGTCGCCTCGACGCCCACCTCCTCCGCTGACAAGCCGCGCACCGAGGCTGCGAAGGAAACGCCCAAGGAAACGCCCAAGGACGCGTCCAAGGAAACCATCAGGGAAACGGTCAAGGAAGCCGCGAAGGAGCCGACGAGCCCGCCGCCACAGACCGCGGCAGCGGCCTCGCTCGTGCAGCAATCGCCTGCCATGAACTCGGCGTTGCCGACCATGCCGCTGGTGCCGTCCAAATCGATCATGGCACCGCCCGATCCGGCTGCGTCGAAATTGATTCAGCCCGAGACGAACGAGAAGGCCGCGGAGAAGAAGGCAGAGCCGGCGCCGGCTCCGGCCGAAGCCGTCATGGCCGCCGCCAAGCCGCCGGAAGCAGCCGAGAGCGAATCTCCCGCGATCGCAGTTCAGCAGACGCGTTTCGCGATTGATCTCGGCGGCGCCAATTCGATCGACGGCCTGCGCGCGCTCTGGCGCGGCGTGACCAAGTCCAATCCGGAAATCGCAGCGCTGCGGCCGATCATCATGATCAAGGAAGGCACCACCGGACTCGGCATGCAGCTCCGCCTGGGCGCCGGCCCCATGGTCAACGCTGCTGCCGCCGCAAAGTTCTGCGCCACCCTCGCCGAGAACGATCGTCACTGCGAGACCACCGTGTTCGACGGCCAGCGGCTGTCGATGCGCGGCTCGGAAAAGGACAAGGGACAGGAGAAGTCGCAGGACCGGGTTCAGGAGAAGAGCTCCGAGAAGGCCCAGGACGCGGCCCCGCAAGCCGAGACGGCGCCCGCCGCAAAGCCCGAGAAGCCGGACAAGCGCCGCCGCAGCTATTCCTCAAAGCGCTCGTCGAGGCGCGAGGAGCCCGCGCCGGCACCCGCGGCGCAGCCGGCGCCGGCCAAGCCGGAGACGGCCTCGGCGGCATCGACCCTGACGTCCTTCTTCCGGCGGTAGGACGTCCCCATCCTCAACGGAAGCCGCTTGCATGCGGCGATCGGACGCTGCGACCCGCGCTGCCCTTTTGCAGCAGGTTTGCGTTCTTTGACGGCGCGCTTGAGGCGGCGCCCCTGTCCGAACTAGCGGAATCCGATGAACGAACTCGATGATGTCTTGAGGCTGCTCGTCGCGGCGGGAACAGGTCTGCTGATCGGCATCGACCGCGACATGAACGATAAACCGGTGGGAATGCGAACCCTCGCGCTGGTCGCTCTCGGCTCCGCGCTGGTGTCGATCTCCGTGATCGAGTTCCAGAACCTGCGCGACCACCCCGATGCGATCTCCAGGGTCATCCAGGGCGTCGTTGCCGGCGTGCTGACGGGCGTCGGGTTCATCGGCGCAGGCGTCATCCTTCACGACAGCAAGGCGATGACGGTTCATGGCCTCACGACGGCAGCAACCGTCTGGATTGCGGCGGGCCTCGGAATAGCCTGTGCGCTCGGCGCCTGGCTGCTCGTCGGTGCGGCGATCGCGGTCACCCTGCTCGTGCTGTTCGTTCTCGGCTGGGTCGAACGTCGCTTGGGCTTGAAATAGCGGCACCCAGGCCGATCCCTACATCAGGAAACAACTGCTCGCCTTGGCCGAACGATACGAGCGCAGGCTGGCCGAGCAGAACCGGAAGATGCCAGGTCGCGCGTGAGAGGTCGACCTTGATGGCGGATGCCTGGGCGAGCCGGATCAAGAAACCTCGCCTGCCCTGTTGCCTGCCCGCGCCATCCCGACCATATTGCCCCCATGACAAAGAAGCCCTTCCGCCTCACGCCCTATCAGGTGCAGTTCCTGCTCGTCGTCGGTTTCGTCACCGTCGGCTGCGCGCTCTATGTGCGTTATCTCGCGATCGAGTTTTCGCAGGTCGCCCTCGCCTGCGACGCCGGGCTTCAGACGCTGATCTGCAAGTCGCGGTCGGTCTCGACTGTGCTGTTCAAGAACTCGGTGTTCGGGATCGTCGCGCTGGTGGTTGCGACGCTGAACCTGATGCGGCCCTCGATCGTGCTGCTCACGGTCGGCCTCGTCGCGGCCGGCCTCGGCATCGTGCTCTACAACGTCGTGCTGTCGGGCCTGGCGATCGGCCTGTTCATTCTTGGATTTGCTCGGCCCGCGCCCGCCACAGCGTGAGCGCGAACAACAGATAGACCGCGCAGGTCCACAGCGACTGCCAATTGTCGCGGCCTTCGTTGAAGAGCACGAAGCCGGCCGACAGCGCCAGCACGCCCGCGAAAACCGCTTCCGCGATCGGTCGCTGGCCGATCTGCGGCCGGTTCAGCATCAACAGCGCGAACGGCACCACCGCCATCGTCAGCGCGGCGTAGGGGAAATCCTTGTAGCGCGGATCGAACACGAAGCCGAGCGCGGTGGCCGCCGCGATCACCGCCGTCACCGCCAGCGTCAGGCCGAGCACGGCGGTGAGCTTCGACCATTTGCGGCCCTCGCGCGGGCCGAGCAGATCGAGGAAGGTCGGAAGGCTGCGGCCGATCACCATCGCCTGCGCGCAGAAGATCGGCGACAGGATGCCGGCGAGCAGCAGCGCGCCCCAGAATAGCCAGCCGCCGATGCCGTAGCTCTCGTAGTACATCTTGTCGGCGCCGATCCCGAGCAGGATCCCCGCCGTCGTCGCCGAGATGCCGACACCGAGCCAGGCCGAGAAGCGCGGCGTCCACGGCCGTCGGCGCAGCGTGATCAGCGCGACTGCGAATACCAGCACGGAAAGGCCCATGCCCGCGCCCATGTACCATTTCCAGTACGGGAAATTGCTGATCGGCTCGCCCGGCGGATATTTCAGGCTCCGGCGCACCGAGTCGTACAGGCCCCAATAGCCCCCGACGGTGCCCTCCAGCTTGCGCTTCCACGGCTGGTCGTAGGACTCGATCAGATTGACCCGGAACTTCCGCGACTTCGCGAGGCCCAGGATTTCCGAGACGACCCGCGCCTGGTTGGTGCGTGACGGCAGCGCACCATCGCGCATCCGCCCCTCGCTCGGCCAGCCGGTTTCGCCGATCAGGATTTCCTTGCCCGGAAACGCCACCACCATGCGCTCGCGGATCGCTTCGACATGGGCGGAGGCGAATTTCGCCTTGACCGGGAAATCCTCCCAATAGGGCAGGATGTGGATCGTGACGAAGTCGACGGCGTCATAGACCTCGCGATTCTTCAGCCAATATTCCCAGACGTCGGCATAGGTGACGGGCACGCTGACCTGCGTCTTCACCAGGCGAATGAGGGAGACGAGATCCGCGGTCGTCATCTCACCGCGCAGCAGCACCTCGTTGCCGACGATGACGGCGGTGATGACGTCGGGGAATTCCTTGGTGAGACGGACGGCGAGCGCGGCCTGCGCGAAGTTCTTGCTGCGGTTGCTGGAGAGCCAGACGCCCTGCAGCACTTTCAGCCCGCCGACCCGGGCGGCGATCGCCGGCACCTGATCGAGGCCGTTCTCCATCGAGTAGGTGCGGACGCAGTCGGTGATCTGCTTGAGCTGGCGCAGATCCTGCTCGATCTGCTCGGCCTCGATATGGGTCCATTCATCCAGAGGCGACTGCTCGCCGCGGAACGGCGCGTAGGAGACGCACTGGACCTTGTCGGCGGGGTCGATCGGGGCGCGCGCGAGCGTGATTGGCGTGGCCAGCCACCACCACACGGCAGCAATCGCACCCAGTGAAACGAGCAGCAGCGCCAGTGGCGTACGAAGTGAAATCGGTTCCGTCCTCCGCGAAGGGTCCGTCGATTACCTGCTTGCACGCCGTCTGCCAAGGGGGTGTCCAAGCGGGTGCCCGAATGCCGATCCACTCCTGCGGATCCGCTGCTCCCCCAAAGGAATAGGGCTGCGGCCGTTCGACCGAGACCTAGCATCGTGACTTTGCTGGACAAAATTCCAAATACAGGTCATGGACTCTGAAAGACTTTTCCGCCGCATTGGAGACCCATTTGGACGCCATCACCGGCGCGTCCGTGGGAGCCTCCTGACGCGGACGGGCAGCGGATACATTGGGGAATTCATGCGGCAACGGGTGTTCGAGTCACGAAATGCGGTCCTGCGGCAGTTCGCCGCCACCTTGGCCGTCTCCTCCCTTCTCCTTCTCGCCGGTCTCGGTGGCGCGTTCGCCCAGAGCGGCACGCCGGCCCCCGACCAGGGCAAGGCCGCCGCCCAGCCCGCCGACGCCGCCAAGGACGCCGCCCAGAACCAGCGCCGCACCGACGAGTTCGCTGAAGCCGCCCAGGTCATCAACGGCCCGGCCGGCAACCCCGAATGCGTCTGGCTCGGCCGGCGCGTGGTGCGGCTGATGTGGCGGGATGACCTCGATACCGCGTTCCGCCATCTCGACCTCTATGACCGCTTCGGCTGCCCCGGCGGCCACATCCAGGCCGCGTTCCGCTGCCTGACCCGGTTCGGCGGCCAGATCGATCCCAAGGTCGCCGAGACCCTGGACAGCCGTGTGCACGCCTGCTGGATCAACCCGGCGGCCCAGCCGCAGCAGGCGGCCGCCGCGGCGTCACAGCCGGCCGCACCGGCCTCAGGCAATCCGCCGGCCCCGCAGCCGGCTGCGAGCCCCTCGCCTGCGGCCAGCCCGTCCCCGGCGCCCCCGAAATAGCCCAGGGCCTTAGTCCCTGCTCGTTTCAGCTGTCGTTCAGGAACGATCGGCCATAGACGCGGTTGGCACTGCCGCGCGTCGTCTCGAAAAGACCATGCCCTCATAAGGACATGAGGCCATGACAGTTGAGAAACCGTGCGGCAGAGGTATGCTCCCTTTGCCGCGGACTTGGTCGGATCTCGGGGTCGGATCCGCTTCCCTGCCTCCTCAGCCCCTTTTGGTTTAGCCGCGATGCGCGTTGTCGCCGCCGTTCTGTTGCTCGTGTCCGCGCTCCACGCAGGACTATGGGGAGTCTTGCGCGACAAGGAGCCCGCGCCCGACTTCAAGGGTCTGCTGCCCAGCGTCTCCTACGCGCCGTTCGAAGGCTCGGCCCACCCCGACATCGACAACATTCCGTCCGTCGAGAAAATCCGCGCCGACCTGAAGACGCTGTCGACGATGACGCGGGCGATCCGCCTCTATTCGTCGACGGGCGGCGTGGAACTGGTGCCGCCGATCGCCGCCGAATTCGGCATCAAGGTCACGGTCGGCGCCTGGATCGACAAGGACAAGGATCGCAACGAGCGCGAAATCAAGGCCGCCATCGAGCTCGCCCGCAAGAACAGCAACGTCGTCGGCGTCGTGGTCGGCAACGAGGTGATCTACCGCGGCGAGCAGAAGGTCGAAGACCTCATCGACATGATCAAGAAGGTGAAGGGCTCGGTCCGCGTGCCGGTCACCACCGGCGAGATCTGGAACATCTGGCGCGACAATCCCGACCTCGGCTCCAGCGTCGATTTCATCGCTGCCCACGTGCTGCCTTATTGGGAAAACTTCCGCTCCGACCAGGCCGTCGACCAGGCCGTCGACCGCTACAACCTCTTGCGCAACCTGTTCCCCGGCAAGCGCATCGTGATCGCCGAGTTCGGCTGGCCGAGCCAGGGCTACAATCTACGCAACGCCGATCCGGGTCCGTTCCAGCAGGCCCTGATCCTGCGCAACTTCGTCAGCCGCGCCGAAGCCATCGGCATGGAATACAACATCGTCGAAGCCATCGATCAGCCCTGGAAGTTCTTCGAAGGCGGCGTCGGTCCGTATTGGGGCATCCTCAACGCCAGCCGCGAGCCGAAATTCGCCTGGACCGGTCCGGTCGAGAACCCCGACTATTGGAAGCTGATGGGCATCGCGCTGCTGGTCGGCGTGCTGCTGTCGCTGCCGATCCTGCGGATCGAGAAGGCGACCGCCAAGCAGGCCTTCCTGCTCTCGGCGACCGCAAATGGCGTCGGCGCCTGGGCTGCGACCGTGTTCGCGTTCTGGAACAGCCACTACTTCATCTTCGGCTCGGCCTTCGCGCTGACGCTGGGCATGATCCTGCTTGTTCCGCTCGTCCTCATCGCGATGGCCCGCATCGACGAGATCGCGGCCGTCGCCTTCGGCCGGCCGCCGCAGCGGCTGCTCACCAAGGACAAGCCGGTCGAGAACGTTCCCGAAGGTTACTGCCCGAAGGTCTCGATCCACATCCCGGCCTATTTCGAGCCGGTCGACATGCTCAAGCAGACGCTCGATGCGCTGTCGCGGCTGAACTACCCGAACTACGAATGCGTCGTCATCATCAACAACACGCCGGATCCTGCGTTCTGGCAGCCGATCCAGGACCATTGCCGCGCGCTCGGTGAACGCTTCAAGTTCATCAACGCCGAGAAGGTGCAGGGCTTCAAGGCCGGCGCGCTGCGCATCGCGATGGACCGCACCGCGGCCGATGCCGAGATCATCGGCATCCTCGACGCCGACTACGTCGTCGAGCCCGACTGGCTGAAGGACCTCGTGCCCGCCTTCGCCGATCCGCGCGTTGGCCTCGTGCAGGCGCCGCAGGAGCATCGCGACGGCGATCTGTCGATCATGCACTACATCATGAACGGCGAATATGCCGGTTTCTTCGACATCGGCATGGTCCAGCGCAACGAGTACAACGCCGTCATCGTGCACGGCACGATGTGCCTGATCCGCCGCGCCGCGATGGACATGGCCGGCGGCTGGTCGTCCGACACGATCTGCGAGGACTCGGATCTCGGCCTTGCGATCCAGGAGCTCGGCTGGACCACCCACTACACCAACACCCGCTACGGCGCGGGCCTGTTGCCCGACACCTACGAGGCCTTCAAGAAACAGCGGCATCGCTGGGCCTATGGCGGCCTGCAGATCGTCAAGAAGCACTGGCGCCGCTTCCTGCCCGGCGCGAGCCGGCTGACCTCCGACCAGAAGCGCGAATACGGCCTCGGCTGGCTGAACTGGCTCGGGGCCGAAAGCCTCGGCGTCGTGGTGGCGCTGCTCAACCTCGTCTGGGTGCCGATCGTTGCGTTTGCCGACATCGCCATCCCCGACAAGATCCTGACGCTGCCGATCATCGGCGCCTTCATCGTCTCGCTGGCGCACTTCCTGTCGATGTACCGCGCCCGCGTCGCCATCAAGCCCGGCCAGATGCTGGGGGCCATGATCGCGGCGATGAGCGTGCAATGGACGGTGTCTCGCGCGGTGGCGCAGGGCCTGATCACCGAGCACATTGCCTTCGCCCGCACCTCCAAGGGCGGCCTCAGCCGCATGTCGATCGAGTTCCAGGCGTTCTGGGAGGCCGTGATCGGCACGCTGCTCCTGGTCGGTGCCGGCGTGCTGATCGTGACCAACAGCTTCCGCCAGATCACCGAGATCTACATCTTCGCCGGCGTCCTGGTGCTGCAGAGCCTGCCGTTCCTGGCGGCGGTTGCGATCGCCATCCTCGAGCTCAGCCGGATCAACTCGTTCCAGTTCTGGCGCGACAGCGCGATCCGCACCGCCGAGCTGATCGGCCTGCGCCCGGTCGCGCTGCCCCACCCGGGCGGCACGCCGCAGCCGGTCCCGAACGAGGTGCGGCGGGAGACGAACTGAGGGGGCGGATGCTCGCGGCGCGGGCGATAGCTCCGCGCCGGCAAACTATCCTTCCAGTTGGGCGTGGATGACGGCCCGCCAATCGGGTTGAAAATCCGGACCTAAACCGCGGACAGCGCAAGAAAATCCCCGCCCCTGCCCCGACTTTCGGCAGCTATGCCCGCTATTGACCTCAGCGCCCCATCCCCCTACACAGCGGGGCCGAAAGCATGATCCGGAAACAGCCGGTTTTCCCCGCGACGCGAGTCTAGCGCAGCGGCAAGACATGCTTCTCGAATGTCCGAACACGATGGCGATCTCTGACGAAGCCATCTGCGGCCATGGGAGCGCGTAGCTCAGCCGGTAGAGCACGTGACTTTTAATCACGGGGTCCTGGGTTCGAGCCCCAGCGCGCTCACCAAGCACTGACCGTATTTTCGGGGTTTAGCTTCTATCTAGCTCGCGTAGCCCGGGTTACAGTGCCGCAGCTCGAATGATGCTGCAGCTCACGCGAACAGCTTGTCGATGTCGTCCTGGGAAATCGCCACGCCCGGCCGCTTCGGACCCTCCATCAAGTTCGGTGCGCTTGGAACAGCAAGCTCGGCGGCCAGCCGCGCCAGTTCCTCTTTTCCCCACATCCGGACCAGCCTGTTGATGTGGTCTTCAATGAACTGCAGCGACTTGACGACTCGCGTGATCCGCTGACCTGTGAGGTCCTGAAACGCGCAGGCCTCGAACACGTTATTCGTGCTATCGACGATTTCGCCGCAAACCGCTGCGACAGTCGGCTCGTCGACGCCCTGCAACTTCGCGACGCTGGCGCCGATCGCCTCCATGCTTTCGAGGATCGCGTTCCCGGCTGCCTCCGTATTCTCGACGATCGCGTCGAGGGTGTCTGTCATCGTCGCGAAACTGCCTTTGCTGTTGCCTTGAAGAGCGGCGAATTCCCGCCGCATGCTGCTAATGTGGCCGAACATCTCGACCAAATGCGTTTTCAGCACCCTCTCTTCTTGCGACGTAATCATCAGAAATCCCCGATGGTGGCGACCTCCCCTTCGTGTGCCACAGCAATCTGCGGCGGCTTCGAAAGGAAGCTTCGAATGAGTGGACGCATTTTCGCGCGTTCAACTTTCGTGGACCACCAAAGCAAGCGATCGTTAAATAAGCGGTAAGGCCGCCCCCCGCGCCAGATTCCGATAGAGTCCAGTAGTCGCCCCGAGATGAACTCCCCGCAGCGTACGCCTATTGTGCCTTACCTCTCTGGGCATATCGGCGATGGTTTGCGTAGCGAAAGACGGCCCACCCGTTCTGATCTGCTCCAAGTGCAGACGGCCGATGACTTTCCTGGCCACGCTGCCGGCAATCTTCACCCTGCCCGGAGCGCATGCCTACCAGTGCCGTCCCTGTCTGCGCGTGGACACCATCCCGCTGGATTGAGGCCGGACCGACCGCGATCGCGCGCGCGACGGTCGCGGTGACAGTCCACTCAACCGCCGACATTGCCTCTGCTTGGCATCTGCAGCGGTTCCCAGAGCGCCCAAAAACCCGCTGACATCTAGCCCGAAACGTGTAGGATTCCCCCAAACCGGAGGAACGGCATGTTTGAAATCAACGGTTTCGACACGGCGGGTATCGTCAGTCTCAAGCGGCCTTCACTCGCCGCCGCCCTCAAGAAGGCCAGGGAGCTGGTTGAAGACGGGTGTTGGGACGTTCAGGTCGTCGATCCCAACGGCCGGGTCTACACCTCGTTCGAGGAGCAGGCGGCCTAGCCCCGAGCGATCTCCCGCCGTTATCCGCCTCGGCCGACATTCGACGAGGCATTGTTCAGCCAGCGCTGCGTTGCTTCGTCGCTCCAGCCAGGGACTGCAAAGCGCGGCGGTGGGCTTGCGGTCGCGTGCGGCCGGTCGACCGCGTCATGGCGCGTACGGGGGCGATGCGCCGTTGCTGCCTCTCCCGCACTGCAGGGGACGAGCGACAGGCCCACGAGACCTGCGCAAAGAAGGGCACGCATCGCGTCAGCTCCTATCGAGCAATCCTCGCCATTATCTGATGCCCCGATCGGCCCACCGCAATTGATCCCCGCTTCACAAGCAGGCGAGACAAGTGCGCTCTTGCGGTGCCCCCAGCCTGCCAAAGCTGTCCCGCCGTTCCATTGCCAGTCCGCTGATTTGGGCGCAGGCTCTCTGTAGGCGCTTCAGACGCCGCACGGGAGAGAGACATGAAGGAACCGGGCCTGGACGGCCGTCACCGCGACAGGGACGGCGAGATCAGCAGGAAGCACGGCAACACGCTCGTCGGCACCTTGCGTAAGATCTATGGAAAGAGCTTTGCGGCCGGGTATCCCGATGCGACGCAGCTCAGCGAAGTGCTGACCCAGTTGAACGAGACGTCGCTGAGCCAGTTGCGTCGCGATCATGACACCGGGCACTTGGGGCACAAGATCGATCACGCCTTGAAGTGATGTTCTGCGCGAAATCCGACGCGCCCCAGCAGCGTGCGCAGCACGCGCTGAACGCGACAACGCCCGAACCAGCCCGCTCGCGGAGCGGTCCGGGCGCCTTCCTGCGCCGCAATGACGGCTGAGGTCAGAACGTCAGCCGCACGCGTGCCGCGCCGGTATAGGCTTGGCTGTTGGCGGCGAACTCGCCGTCGAAGGTCGTCGTCAGCGTCAGGCTCGGCGTGAACCATGTGGTGAGGCCGAGCGAGACGGCCGCAGCGTCAGGCTTGGACTTGGCGCCCGTGGTGGTGAAGTCCGAGCCGGGAATGCCGGTCAGGAAGGCCGTGGTCTGGGCCGCTTGCGCGTAATAATGCGCCCAGCCGGCCCGGGCAAAACCCTGCATGGCCAGCCCGCCGAATTCCGTGGTGCCGCGGGTGTCGAGGCCGAGGGTCGAGCGCGTGGTCGTCCCGGTCTGGCCCTGTACCGTGAGGCCGCCGACCGCGGCGCCGCCGGCCAAGGCATCCTGCTCACTGAAGCCCGGCGTGCGCATGCTGTGCGCGTCGAAGGCGGCATAGGGCGAGAAGGCGACGCGGGCGAGCCGCGCCACCTCGAAGGCCGCCTCGATGCGTCCGCTCCATACCGTCGGCTGATAGCGGCCGGTCACATCGGTGAGCCCGAGAACGGGGATCGCGCGATGCGTCGTCACGTCCATCCAGGAGAAGGCGGCCGCGGCCGTCAGCGTCAGCGCGCCGGTCCGCGTCGTGCCATAGGTGCCGAACTGCGCCACGTTCGCGGAGGCCGAGCCGAGACCGCCGGCGAGCGAGCTCGACGCCGAGCCGCCGGCCGCAGCAATGCCGATCATCGTCGCGGGACTGAAGCGGATGTCGACACCGCTAACGAATTGCATGGCGCGCGTCGAAGAGCGGGCCGAGCCGACATCGGCATCGCCGCTCGTCGTCCGGTACGAGGTGACCGGACCGCCCCAAACGCTGTAGGTCGGCCCATAGCCACGCACGCCCGGCGTTGCACCGGTCGCCTTGTCGATGGCCCCGACGCCAGCCGGACGCGACATCGAAGCATAGGCGAGCGCCGGACTGGCGGAGGGATCGCGCCCCTCACCGTGAATGTCCGTCATTGCGCCGAGGAACTGGCCCCCGACCTGAACACCCATCCGCTGAACGGAGGAATGGACTTCGCCCGTGAGCTGGTTGAGCTCGGAGTCCAGCATGTCGTCGGTCGAATTGTAGAGCGCGAACAGCGGATTCATGTTGGCACCGGCGGCGGCTGCGTTGTCGATCGCCACGGCCACCTTGTCCCTGTCGGTCCTTGCCACCGAGTTGGTCGGCGTCGGCGTGGTGACTTCCGTCGTCACCGTCGTCGTGCCGCCCGATGTCGTCGTGGTCGAGGTCGGCGTCACCGCCTTGGTCGGATTTTCCGAGAGCGTGGCGAGCCGGCCCGGCGTCAGCGTCATCTGCACTTGCGAGCCAGTATAGGTCACGGAGGTCACGAGCCCGGCGCCGACCAGCGAGCGATCGAAGCTGCCGAAGGTGCCGTTGACGCCGCCGGTCGCCGAAAGCAGCGTATAGGGCGTGCTGAACGTATAGGTGCCGCCAAGCGTCTGCGCCTTCAGCGTACCATCGAGCGCGGCCGCGCCGGTGACCCTGACGAGGTCGGACGTCGCTCCGTGAACGCTGGCGAAATAGGTCCCGGTCGCGCCGAAGGTGAGATCGCCATTGACGGTCAGCGTCTGCGGCGTGCCGAGACCCAGCCTGCCGTTGACGATCGTCGTGCCGACCTGGCCGGAACCACCGAAGATGCCGCCCTGCTCCACCGTGACCTGCGAGACGATCGAGCCCGTGACGGCAAGCGCACCGCCCTGGACCGTCGTCGCACCGGTGTAGGTGCTGTTGCCCGAAAGGGTCAGCGTGCCGGCGCCGGTCTTGGTGAGACCGCCCGGACCGAAGATGTCGTTGCCGAAGGTCGAGCTGTAGCCTCGCGTATCGAGCGTCGCGGTGGTGACGAAGGCGCCGTAGCCCTTGACGGCCGCGCCCGCGTTGACGAGGCCCCAGCCATAGGTCGCGTCCGGCGTGATGCTGCCTGCGGTGCGAGTGCCGAGCGCCGTCGCCGTCGTCAGAACCGTCTGCTGCAGGTCGTAATTGGTGAACCAGGAGAAGGCCTGCTTGACGAGCGCGGCAACACCGGCAACCGTCGGCGCGGCGTAGGACGTGCCGGAGCCCGAGGAGTAGTTCGCGCCATTGGCGCCGGCGAGCGTGGTCCCCGCGAGATTGCCGGTGCCGACAGTCGTTGCGCCGGTGAGATCGCCCGGAGCGACCAGACACCATGCCGCCGCCGATCCGCAGGCGTTGCTGTACCACGTCGTCACATTGTTCGCATCGACGGCGCCGACGGCGAGCCAGCCGTTCTGGATGCCGCTGACGACCTTGGGCATGCCGGCGAGAATATCCGGCGACGGCTGCTTTTCGTTGCCGGTGGCGAAGATGAGAAGCGCACCGTTGGCCACTGCGGTTTGCGCGGCGGCGGCGAATTTCGGAAGCTCGGCCACGGCGGCCGCGGGCGTATAGTCGTCGACGTTGCACTTCGCGCCGCCGTTTTGCGCCGAGTTCGTGCCCGTCGCGCAATTGTTGTTGCCGAGACTGAGATTGATGATCTTGACGCCCTCATCGACGAGGCCGGTCACGGCCACGCTGAGCTGCTCGTCGAAAGCGCCGGGAGGGCTGCCATTCGTGTTGATGGCCGCGACGTAGAGGCTCGCGTCAAAGGCCGAGCCATGCATGCCGGAACCGTTGCGCGCGCCGGCGATCAGGCTGGAGACGATGCTGCCGTGGCTGCCGGTCGTGTCGGAATCACTGTTCTGGCCGGCAGGCATCACCGTATACGTGCTCGGGTCGGTCGCGCTTGCATCGAATGCGGTGGTGAAGCGCACGCCGCCGGCGAACTTGCCCGCCGTCGAGAACTCGAAATTCCTGAGATCGATGCCGGAATCGACAACACCGACCGTCACGCCCTTGCCGGTGAAGCCGGCCGCATAGGCCGCAGATGCGTTGATCTGGTTGAGAGCACCGGAGGCGAAATATTCCGGCGTCTGAAACGACGCCGCCGATTGCGCCGCGGCAGGCGACGCCGCCACGGCAGGGAAAAGTGTCAGTGCGGCGGCCGGCAATGTGGTGCGCCAGCGCGAAGCATCGTGCCGGCCAATCTTCTTCACCATCGAAAGTCATTCCTGGTTTGCAAAGCGTTGTTCAGCGTTCCATCACTGCGTGATCGAAAACGTCCCGGTGTTACCAGGCAGGAGTGGGGGGACCTCTCCTGCCTGGCAACTGGCAATAGATGGCGCCCGTCGCAGCGCATGGATGCGCGTGCAACGTGCTAAACGCGAAGGGCCCGTACAGGCAGAACCATGCTGTAGATCGTGTCCGATCGCGGCTACGGCTCCGGAGACTGAGCAAGCCCTCCGTCAGCTCCCATACGCCATTCTCATTTGGCGCAACACAGCGACATCGTCGGCGACGATCAATGCGGATTGATGTTCAAAGAGACGTCGTGCGCCGTGCGCTGGACCCGCAGGGAGCACACGAGGTCGATCGGCGATCAGGCGGAATGATCAATTGCGATCGCAGGGTGCGATCGAGCATTTCGTCACCGACGAAGATGCCGTTTGCGCATGCATGAAGCAGAACGAACGTGAATGCCCGGGACAAGCCTTGGCATGACGACATCCGATAAATGCACAGATACGATAACCCTGCCTCATCGATCGAGAGGCAGGCGGGCCCGGCGCCTCAGCTTTCCGGAGCCGACGTCGCGATCGGCAGGCTCAGCGGAGCGCCTCCAACGGAGACCGGCCCCAAAGGCTTGGCGTCCCGCACCATCCGCTTGCGCATCGCGGGGGACAATCCATAGCGCGCATGCGCTTTGCGAATGGAGGACGTCACGTCCGACATCGTCATCGTGCTTTGCAGCGCATCGATCTTCGCCATCAGCGTGGACAGCTGCGAGGATATCTTCCTCACATCGACCCGCTCGTCCGTGATGCTCTGCCGCAGCGACAGCAGCACCATTGAATCCTGCTGCAGCAAGACCGAGTTTTGATCCGCTGCCTGATTGTTCTGTTGCAGCAACGCGGTGTGTTGCTGCTGGGCCGCCTGAATATCCTTCAACGCCGCGACAACGGGATCCGGCTTTGGCTCGGATGCTTCGAAGCGCGGGAGCAGTTCGGCCAGGCGGCTGACATTCAACGAGGTCAAATCAGCTGACGACGTATAGACGGCCGCCGCGCCGTTGATCGCCAGGGCACACACCGCAAAGGCCAGGATCGATTTGCGGCTGGACCGTTTGACCGGCTCAGGCGCTTCGAGCGTTTCGGGTTCATCGCCGGATGCGGCAGCTGCCAGGGCTGCGGCGTCGAGCTCTTCGGCGAAGCTTGCGGTTTCGATAGTCGCGGTCATCTGCGTTGACCCCAATGAGCGAGCAACAGGCAGCCGCCCCTGGAACGTCCTCACGACGAGCCCTTGTACGCAGCACCCTTACACAACTGTCTAAAATTGTGAGCATTTTGAATTAATTCCACGTTAGCGACCGGGCCCGGCGACCCCGGCCGATTACGGGTGTCTTTGTCGGATCGGCAAGATCGTGGGCACGGCGCTCCGCGCCTTTGTCCCTCTGCGGCAGCCGTTCCCGGGGCAACATTCTCGACAGCGGATTTCCCGAGGATCGCATCGTGCAACTGCTTTGCCCGACGGAGCAAACAAGCCCTTCCGCCGGATTCAAAAAGCCTTGCGCCAGCGCCACTTAGCTACTGTGCATGGGGTTGTTTTCGCGTTTTTGACCGGCGCCCTAGCCTTCGTCCAGCAGTTCGAACAATTCCTCGACCCGCGCGAACGGCGCGTCCTGCATCTTGGCGTGATAGACGACGCGATCCCCGTCGCGCTGCAGCGACTTGCCCCGCGATTTGCGCAAGCGCCCGGGCAGGAACGTCGCGGCGGCCGCCTCGGGGCCGACGTCGAGGCGGATGATGCCTCTGCGTTTGCATTCGAGCCTGATCCGGGCTGCGGCGAAGAAGTCGAGCGCGCCCCTCGGCAGCGGGCCGAAGCGGCGGGCGGTTTCCTCCTCGAGGTCTTCGAGGTCGTCCTCGTCAGTGCATCGTGCGGCGCGCGCGTAGAGCTCGAGACGCACCGGCTCGGATTGCACGTAGGTCTCGGGCAGCATGTCCGCGACCGGCAGGTTCAGATCCGGCACCCACACCGCCTGCCCCTCGTCCAGCTTCTCCGAAGCCATCTTGAGGAGGTGGCTGTAGAGCACGGGTCCGAACACCTGGACGTGGCCGGATTGCTGCTCCGAGAACAGATCGCCCGCGCCCCTGAGATCGAGGTCGCGCTCGCTGATCGCAAAGCCTGCGCCGGGCCGGCTGAACTCCTCGAGCACGGCGAGCCGCTTCTCGGATTGTCCTGATGCCGTCTCGGTCAACAGGTGGGCGAAGGCGCGGATGCCGCCGCGGCCGACGCGCCCGCGCAGCTGATGCAGCTGGGCGAGGCCGAACTTCTCCGGCCAGCACACCACGATGGTGTTCGCGCGCGGAATATCGAGCCCGCTCTCGACGATGTTGGTCGCGAGCAGCACGTCCGCCCTGCCCTCGACGAAGCTCATCATGCGGTCGTCGATCTCGTCGGCCGCCAATCTGCCGTGCAGGCAGACGATGCGTAAGTCAGGCGCCACCGCCTGCACCCGCGCCAGCATCGGATCGAGATCCTGGATGCGCGGACAGATCAGGAAGCTCTGGCCATGGCGGCGCTGCTCGCGCAGCAGCGCCGAGGCAATCGCGGCATCCGACAGCGGCGCGATCCGGGTCGCGACCGGCAGCCGGTGCACCGGGGGCGAGGCGATCACGCTGAGATCGCGGAAGCCGGCAAGGCCCGCGGCGAGCGTGCGCGGGATCGGCGTCGCGCTCATCATCAGCACATGGACGTTCTTGGCGAGGCCCGACAGCTTGGCCTTCTCGGCCGCGCCAAAATGCTGCTCCTCGTCGATGATGACGAGGCCGAGATCGCTAAACTTCACGTCCTTGGCCGTCAGCGCCTGCGTGCCGATCACGACCTTGATCCGACCGCTGCGCAGGCCCTCTTTGGTCTCGCGCAGCTCCGCACCCGAAGTCGCCCGCGACAGGTTGCCAACCTCGATGTCGAACGGCGCAAAGCGCTTCTGGAAGGTTGCCACATGCTGGCGGGCCAGCACCGTCGTCGGCACCGCGATCGCCACCTGCTTTCCCGACAGCACGACGGCGGCCGCCGCGCGCAGCGCCACCTCGGTCTTGCCGAACCCGACGTCGCCGCAGACCACCCGGTCCATCGGGTGGCCGGACGCAAGATCGTCCAGCACGTCGTTGATCGCCTTGGCCTGGTCGATCGTCGTGAAATAAGGAAAGCGCGCGACGAACTTCTCGTAGGCCGAGCCCGGCGGCACCAGCTTCTCGCCGCGCCGCTTGCGGCGCTGGCTGATATGCTTGGCCAACACCTTGCCGGCGACCTGGATTTCGCGCTCGGCTTCGGTGCGGCGGGCCCACCACGTGCTGCCGTCCGCCTTGTCGAGCGAGACCTTGCCGAGCTCGGCTGCGTAGGGCCACATCAAGGCGAGATCAGGCGGCGGCACCAGCACCGCATGGTCGCCCGCGAACTTGAGGCGGATCATTTCACGCATGGCGCCGCCGCCGGTGTTGACGGTCTGCAAGCCATCGAGCACGCCGAGGCCGCGCTGCAGATGGATGACCACCGTGCCCTGCTCGGGCACATCGGCATGGTCGAACGCCGCGCTCCAGGCGCGCGCCAACGGCTGCGGATGATGCGCCCGGCTGCCGAGCACGTCGGAGGCCGTCACGACGACGAGCGGCTTCTTCCCCGGCACGACGAAGCCGGCATCGAAATCGGCCAGCAACGCCGCCTCGCCGCTGCGGCTCCGCGTCGCCTCGTCCCAGTCCTCGCAGCGCGGCGCCTTGACGCCGCTCATCCGCTCCATCACGCGCAGATCGTCCTCCTGCGCAGCGACGAGGATCAGGCGCGATCCGGCCCGCCGCGTCTCCTCGACGAAGGCACGCAGCGCCTTCCGGGCGGATGTCAGCTTCGAAAACTCCGGGATGGTCTGGAACGACGACGCACGGGGCAGCACCTTCATGCCCCTGGAGAGCTGCTTCCAGTCGCGCCGTCCGAGATATTCGCGCTCACGCTCCGCGCGCGGCGCAGCCTCCTCGATCGTATCGAGCCAGCCGTCGGCGTGCGCCGGGACGCCCGCATCGGCGATCCATTTGGCGCGCCCGCAATAGTCGAACAGGCTCGCGCGCTTGCCGCGTTTGCCGGCAAGGCCGAGCCGCTCCGACATCGGGTCGACGAGAAGCTCCTTGGTCTCGAAGATGATCCTGTGCTCGTTCGGATCGAACGCAACGATCCTTCTGATCGCGCGATCCGAGTGCTCGATCCGGAACGGCCCCAGCGCGCCCGCGGGAAAGATCTCGAAGGTCTGGCCATGGAACAGCGCCCCGCCCGGATAATCCGGCTCGTCGTCGAGATCGTATCCGAGGGACTCCAGGCGCGCCTCGAGATCGCCCTCGGAGAAGGTGCCGCCAACCTTCAAGCTCACGCTCAGGCGCGACAGGCTCGCCGGCGGCGGCAGGCGCTCCATCACGGCTTCCGCCGTCGAGACGAGAAACAGCGGCTTCTTGGATTTCGCGAGGCGCCTCAGGACGGAGGCTCTGCGCCCCGCGAGTTCGTGCGACGGCTCCAGCTGATCGAACGGCAAGGTGTTCAAGCGCGGAAACACCAGGACCTCGCAGGAGGAATCGAGCGCGTGAATGACGCTGCCCAGCCGCTCCGCCCTGTTCTCGTTCTCGGCGAGAAAGACGATGCCGCTACGCCCGGACTCTTTCCATTGGCCAAGCAGATGCAGAGCGAGCACCCCGAGCGGCGACGAGGACGAGATCGTGGCTCGCCGCACCGCCTTGCTCGCCCGTGGCGACGTCCTGTTTGGCAACGCTTTGCTTTTCGACGTCCTGTTCGGCAACGTCTTCTTCGGCGACCTCTTAGCCACCCGCGCCTTCTTGGTAAGCCTCACTTGAATCCGTTTCTGGTCGTAAACCGTCGTCAACTGAACGCCAGCCGCCCTCATTCCGATTCGGCGACGTGGCGCCATGCATATGGGATTTGCCCCGTGAACGCACGCCTGGTGGCAACGTTCAGCGCGGCGCGACGATCCCGACACAAGAGCTGTTTGATCGACGTGGACGGAACTGGCGCGGCGCGGGATCTGCGTCTGTCGATGCGACGCTTGGCGTGATTGTAGACGTTCTGCGCACGCAGAGAAACGAAAAACCCCAGCGCTTGGAGCCACGCTGGGGCGTTTCGTTCAAATGAATTGGTCAAGCAATGACGCCTTCATAGCAGCAACTTCGCCGCTCGCCTGTGAACTGGTTCACACACCCTCCGGCAAAACAAACGGATCGGCCGTGATCCGGGATTCGGCGCCTGCCAGGCACAGTCGTTCCGAGACTCCCGGCCGGGCGCTGGCCGGGCCGGCACGTCCCGCTCCGATCACGCCGGAGCGGAATACCGCACTCCCCGTTTGAGTGCGCACGCACCGCGCGCTACGATGTTCTTTTTACGGAGGCTCATTTGAAACCATTGATTTTTATCGCCGCCGCAGCGCTGCTTGCCACGGCTCCCGCCCGCTCACAGGCGCTGGTCGATCCCAGCAAGGTTGCACCCGAGTATCGCGAAGCCGCCGAGAAGCGCCGGGCCGAGCAGTTGCGCCAGCGCGAATGCGCACTGAAGGCGGATCTCGAGAAGGTGCTGCCCAGGGATCGCACCGCCTTTCTGAACCATTGCCTGGACGCGATGGCGGCCAAGCAATAGCGGCCGGAGGACGACGCTTGGCCGCGCGCGTTCTGCGACATCCGGCCGCGAAAGCCTTCAGGCTTTCTTCAGACATTTGGGATGAGCTGAACGTCCATTTTTCAAAGTCATTGTTGTCCGCGCATGAGTTCGGTCCAAATTCAATGCACGCGGTGCAAGAGCGTATTCCGTGATCGCGCCGGGCGGTTGCAGGACGGCTATTCCCGGCAATGTCCAAGCTGCGAAGTGGTGCTGTTCTTCGCCGAGGACTCCCAACATCCCTTCATCAAGCGCGCGATGCGCAGCGCGCGCAAGGCCCGCAAGGAGATGCGCGAGCTCGAGGCCGCGAGGCTCGCTGCGCCCGAACCGCGGGGCACGCAGTCGAGGAGGTTCGCCGGACGGACGCGATCGGCGGAACGCGACGACTAGCTCACCTCCGCCGCTGCTTCCTGGGAAACAGCCGGTCGCGGATGTAGCGCGAGGTCGGCGTCAGGCGGAGGCCGCGCGGCTTCTGCCAGGCGGCGCGGTCGATCTCCTTCTTGTCGCCGATCGCCAGCCTGCCCTTGGCCGTCTTGGCAATGAAGATCGCGTCGTTCATCTTGCGGCCGGAGCGCTTGTTCCTCGCCGTCACTTCCTTCCAGAGGCTGATCCTGCCGAGCTTCAGCTTGGGCAGTTCCTCCTTGATCTCCCGCCGCAGGCAGTCCTTGTCGGACTCGCGCGCCCGCTTTCGGCCGCCCGGGAACATCCACAGGCCGTCCGACCGGCGTCTGACCAACAATACCTTGCCGCGCCTCGCGGCAACCAGCTTGGAAGACTTCGCCATTGCTGCCGTCATTGAAACAGAATCGTCCCAATCGTAACTTGTCTAGTCGAACAGACAAGTTCGCGGCGTGCTTTGATCACAGCTGCGCGCCGTCGGGTCCTGGCGCGGCGCCTCGGGCGAATCGCGCCGGTCGGGGCGAGATCAGCTCTTGCCCGCCCCTGCCCGGTCCTCGGTCCTGATCCAGTCCATCATCATCTCCCAGGCCACCGACAGGATGATCGGCCCGATGAACAGGCCGACGATGCCGTGGGCGAGCGTGCCGCCGATCACGCCGACGAAGATCACGATGGTCGGCGTGGTCAGGCCGCGCCCCATGACGAGCGGCTTCAGCATGGTGTCGATGAAGCCGACGACGACGAGGAACACGGTGAGCAGCAGCGCCGTGGTGACGTCCTTGGCGGTCCAGATCCAGATGATCACCGGCAGCAGCACGAGGAAGGCGCCGATCTGCACGATCGAGAGCAGCAGCACGATGAAGGCGAGAAGGCCGGCGCTCGGCACGGCCGCGAGCTTGAAGCCGATGCCGGCGAGCAGTGCCTGCACGATCGCAACGCCGATCACGCCCTGCGCCACCGCGCGGATGGTCGCGCCCGCGAGCCCCAGGAAATGCTCGCTCTGCTCGGGCACGATGCGAAACAGGAAGCCGCGGCCGGCGGCCACGAGCCGCGGCCCATGCGGGAACAGGAAACCGGCCACGAACACCGAGACCAGAAACTGGAGCGTGCCGACGCCAGCATCGCCTGCGAGCGACAACAGCGGGCCCGCCAGCGGCTGGAGATAAGGGGCCACCTCTCGCAACACGGCCTGGATGTTATTCAAGGCCTGGTCCCAGAGGTCATAGATCCACGGGCCGACGATCGGCCACGACTTGAGCTGCTCCGGCGCCGACTGAAGCGCGACGTTGCCGGTGCCGAGCTGGCGCGCCAATTCGCGCACGCCGTCCACCGCGCTGATGCCGAGCCAGGTCGCCGGACCGATGACGATGCCGAGCGTGATCAGGGTCAGGATCGCCGCTGCGGTCTTGGGCCGGCCGCCGAGCACCTTGGCGACCCAGCTGAAAGCCGGATAGAACGCAACCGCGAGCACGCCGCTCCAGGCCAGGATCGGCACGAACGGGCGGATGATCAGGAAGGTCCAGATGATCAGCAGGGCGAGCAGGCCGAGCCGGATCACGAGCTGGATGATGTCCTCTCCCGTCAGGAGCTGACGGAGACTTTTCACGGGCACTGCTTTCCTTGCGGCATGAACGCAACTTCGGGCGCTTGCGAGGCCTGTCCGTTATTGCCAGCAACGCATCCGGCGTCAAGACGACCGGAACCGCCCCGGGGCCCGCGATGAGGGACACATCGGACCATTCTGCAGTCGAAAGACGATGACACGGCCTCCGAGACAGCTCGCCGAACGCGTTGGGATGCATCTCGGCATCCACTATTCCCTCAAGCCCAATGCCGCGCCGGGCTATTGGCGCTATGTCTATGCCGTCGCCGACAGGGTCCGCTCCGGGCTTGGCTAACGCCCGTTAACCGGATTTCCGCCGGCCCATTTACGCCGCTGCAAACGCCCGCAACTAGCCTGGATCGAGGTCCCCAAAAACACTGCGTGCAATGGCCAACAGCATCTGGACGATCGAAGAATTCACCTGCACCGGTTGCAGCATGAACTACACCGCGACCAGGGAGGAGCACAGCGAAGCGCATGCCGGCCACTTCAAGTGCACCATCTGCAGCGGCGTGGTGCACGCCTGGTCCGGCAAGCATCACTTCTTCGGCTGGAAAGCGGTGACGACGCGGCCGCCTGTGTTCGGACGGCGCTGGGCCGGCGCCGACTGGTAGGCCCAAGGCAAGGGCGCCTCCCGGTCATTGCGGCCTGCGTGAACTGCGGCTTCTGCTCCACTGCGGCACGGGTTAGATTCCCCTTCCCGCAACAGATGCCGATGGCCAATGACCGCTCCCTTCGTTCCCCAGATCGCCCTTTACCGCAACTGGCTCGCCGAGCAGCGCGGCCTCTCCTTCGCTGATTACGAGGCGATGCGGCAATGGTCGGTGCGCGATCTCGACGGCTTCTGGCGCAGCATCTGGGACTATTACGATCTGCAATCGCCGACGCCGTTTCAAGCCGTGCTCACTGAGCGCAAGATGCCGGGCGCGGTCTGGTTTCCGGGCGCGCAGGTCAACTATGCCCGGCAGGTGTTCCGGCACGTCGATGCGGCCGATGCCGCCGGCCTGCCCGCGATCGTCAGCAGCGGCGAGGATGGCAGGATCACGGAGACGAGCTGGCCGGAGCTGCGGCGCAAGGCCGCTGCGCTCGCGCTGCATCTGAAGGACAAGGGCATCAAGCCCGGCGACCGCGTCGCGGCCTATCTGCCCAACATTCCCGAGACCATTATCGCCTTTCTGGCGAGCATCAGCATCGGCGCAGTCTGGAGCGTCTGTGCGCCGGACATGGCGGCACCCGCTGTCATCGACCGCTTCAAGCAGATCGAGCCGAAAGTGCTGATCGCCTGCGACGCAGTCACCTATGCCGGCCGGCGGCACGATCGCAAGGACGTCGTTGCCGAGCTGCGGCGATCGCTGCCATCAGTCGCGCATGTCATCCTGCACAGCGAGGCCGGCGCGTCAGCTGCGCCCGACGCCTTGCTCGGCGAGATCACGGCCAAAACCGGCGCTGCGGTCGACGCGTTCGAGCCGATCTGGCTGCCGTTCGATCATCCGCTCTGGATCGTCTATTCCAGCGGCACCACCGGGCTGCCGAAGCCGATCGTGCACGGCCATGGCGGCATCGTCATCGTGGTGCTGGCGCTGCTCGGGCTGCACAACGACATCGGCTGCTCGTATCACCCGAACTCGTTCGGCGAGCGCTATCACTGGTACTCGTCGACCGGCTGGATCATGTGGAACAGCCAGGTCGGCGGCCTGCTCGGCGGCACCACCTGCTGCATCTTCGACGGCGGCCCCGGCGGCACCAGGGACAAGCCGGACTGGACCACGCTGTGGCGCTTCGTCGCGCGCTCGAAGGCGACCTTCTTTGGCGCTGGCGCTGCGTTCTTCGCCAACTGCGCCAAGGCCGAGATCGATCTTGCCGCATCCGGCGATCTGTCGCGGCTGCGCTGTCTCGGCTCGACCGGCTCGCCGCTCAGCGCCGACACGCAAGGCTGGTTCAACGCCCGCTTTGCGGCGCTGTCGAACAGCAACGGCAGCAAGGCGCAGGCGGACATCTGGTGGGCCAACATCTCCGGCGGCACCGATTTCGCCGGCGCCTTCATCGGCGGCAATCGCGAGCTGCCGCAGACGCCGGGCGCGATGCAATGCCGCCTGCTGGGCGCGGCCGTCGAGGCCTTCAGCGAGCAGGGCCGCGCCGTCACGGACGAGGTCGGCGAGCTCGTCTGCACCGAACCGATGCCGTCGATGCCGCTGTATTTCTGGAACGACAAGGACGGCGCGCGCTATCGCGCCAGCTATTTCGAGACCTATCCGGACAACTTTGACGGCAGCGGCCGTGGGCCGGTGTGGCGGCACGGCGACTGGCTCAAGATCAATCTTGATGGATCCTGCATCATCTACGGCCGCAGCGATGCCACCATCAACCGCCATGGCCTGCGCATGGGCACCAGCGAGCTCTATTCCGCGATCGAGGCGCTGCCGGACGTGCTGGATTCCCTCGTCGTCGACCTCGAATATCTCGGTCGCGACAGCTACATGCCGCTGTTCGTGGTGCTGCGCGAGGGCGTGGCGCTCGACGCCGCGATGCAGGCCAGGATCAACAAGGCGATCGAGTCCGGCCTGTCGCGCCGCTTCTTGCCGAACGAGATCTTTGCCGTCGCCGAGATCCCCCGCACGCTCTCCGGCAAGAAGCAGGAGCTGCCGATCAAGAAGCTCCTGCTCGGCCAGCCCGTCGAGAAGGTCATCAACAAGGAGGCGATGGCCAACCCCGCCTGCCTCGACTGGTATCTCGCCTTCGCGCGCGACTATCTGGCGCGGACCGCGGCGTGAGGGAAGATCGCCCCAATTGCGCCGGTGTCGTTTGGACTCCGTTCACCGATCGCCGCTAGATCAGGATGGATCCTTCGCGCGCCGAACCGCAGACATGGCCGACCTCAACGCCGTCCTCACAAGGCTCAACGACCGCCTGCTCCGCCTCGAAGGCGAGCTGTTCGTGCTGCGCTCGCTGGCGCGCGCCACGCTGACCGCGGGCGACGACCATGCGGTGCGCATGCGCAAGCTGGTCGAAGCCGCCAAGGTCGCGCTCGACGACGAGGCCAGGCGCCCCCTCGACAAGCCGACGCGCAAATATGTCGATGCAGCCACCGCGCTGGTGGATGAGTTGCTGGTCGAGCCGACGCCGGCACGACCGCTGTTCACGGTGATCGACGGCGGCAGGCGCGACTGAGCGCGCCCGCCCTGGCAGGGCGATCGATTATCGCCCGTACAGTCCGGGCGGTTGCCGGCCATTCCGATAGCATTGACCGTCCGCGTAATTGTAGGCGAAGCCATCCGGGCAGAGCCCGCCGCGTCGTCCGTAATATTCGGGCTGCCCGTAGGCACCGGGCGCGTGCGCACCGTTCGGATAGCAGCTGCCGGTGGAGTAGTTGTAGTCGTAACCGTGAGGGCACAGGCCGCCGCGTCGTCCGTAGTACTCGTGCGGCCCGGGATCGCGCGTGTAGACACCCGGCGCATGATAGTCGTTGGGATAGCAGCGGCCGTTCGAGTGGTTGAAATCATAGCCGTCCGGGCAGCGTCCGCCTGGAGCAGCCCTGAACTGAACTTGCTCCACCATGGGGGCCGGCGATGCCGCGGGCACGGTTGCGAACCCAAGCAGGCCAGCCAGCGCAAGAGCGATCATGACGTCTCCTCCAAATCACGGGGACAAAGCCTAGCAGGATTCGTGTCCCACGAAACGACCTCGGGGGATTGAGCCATGGCCGGCCTGAACCATGCATGAACCGGTCCGGGGCTGCGACGATGCGTCGTCCCCAGCGCGCGGCGCGAGAACCCTTTAGATCGACGCGGAATTCTCTGCCTTGAGCCGGCTGAGGCCCGCCTCGATGATCGCGATCTCTTCGTCGATCTGACCGATCGGCAGGCTGAAATCATAGCCGGACCTGCTCTTCAGATCGACCGCGAGCCGCTGCCTGTGCATCATCAGCTCGTCGAGCCCGCGGCGGTTCTTCAGCCGCACATAGCTGTCGACGATCTGCTCAATGGCGCGCGGCATGAAATGTGTCCCGGCGAAAACACCCGCGCGGCGCACCCACGCCGGCGGGACATTTTCGATGTCGCGGTACGCAATACAAATCCGCGACGGATTCGTCGATACGCCGGGCGGGTTGAGATCGCGTTACCAGGCGATGATTTCGCAACACGCGGTACGAAAAGGCCGCTGACGATCGCGCCAGCGGCCCAAGCCGGGTTCAAAAACGGATACGGATTGAAATGTCGCCAGCCCCGGTAGGCGCACTCTTATCAGCCGGCCAAGCCGACCTCTGTTAAAAACGAAACACAGGAACCGACTTATCCGCCGCTTGCCGCCCCACCGTGGCCGCGCGGCAACGCTAGCAGTCTGCTGAAAAACCGGCAAATTCGTTGCTGATTGGCGTTTGGGTTGGACCTTGGTCGGAAGTTTGATGTCGGAGCGG